>JAHECE010000151.1 GCA_024641895.1 Actinomycetales bacterium | reverse complement strand
CGGCGAGGTCGATCCCGTAGCGCTCGCCTGCCGCGGTGGTCGCCGGATCGAGCTGCACCCGGCCGGATCCGGCGCCCGGCCGGAACGGGAGGATCAGGGCATCTGCGCCGCTCTCCAGCGGGTCGCTGCCGACGATCGATGTGGTGTCGACCGGGAGCGGGCCGTCGCCGACCGGACGGCTGAGGTCCCGTCGAAGCAGGACGACGTCAGGGAGCGAGCCTGGGCCCGCTCCCGCGGCGGCCGGGGCCGCTCCGGTGGGTTCAGCGGGCAACCGCGCTCAGTGCGTCGCTCAGCTCGCCCGCCTCGGCTGCGGAGAGTTCGACGACGAGTCGGCCACCGCCCTCGAGCGGGACGCGCATGACGATGCCGCGGCCTTCCTTGGTGACCTCGAGGGGGCCGTCGCCGGTCCTCGGCTTCATGGCTGCCATAGGGGTCGGTCTCACTTTCGCATCGTCCGGGGGGGCGCGGCCGCGCTGGAACTGCGACCAGCGGGACCATTCTAGGCCACCGGCCAGGGCATCAGGGCGGCCAGGCGGTCGGCTCCAGCAGCTGCCACAACCAGATCGCCCACGCCCACTGCAGGATCGCGAAGGTGCCGGCGACGACCGCGAGCCGCCGCGGCGTCCGTGCGAGCACCGCCGTGGCCACGCCGAGGGGGAAGGCCAGGATCAGGAAACGGATCAGCGAGCTCTGGGGAAAGGCCACGAGCAGGAGGTAGGCGAGGTAGCAGATCCCCCAGGCCTGCACCTCCGGACCTGCGGAGCCCGCGGCCCGCGAGAAGGCGAGGCTCATGACAGCGCCGACAGCCAGCAGGAGCACGAGGAGCCCCGCCCGGCCCATGAGGTACTCGGCCATCTCGAACCACGGCACCACCGGCGCCGAGCTGAACGTCCCACGCCAGGCGGCCTGGACCTGGACGTAGGCGTCCGGCACGCCCGTTGCAGCACCGACGACGACGGGCCAGGCGATCCCGGACAGTCCGGCAGCGACGGCGAGGGCACCGATCCGAGCGACGGCACCCCGGGTCAAGGCCTCCCGACCCGCGCGGTGGTCGCGCCACCGCAGCGCGAGGTGGACCACGACGACGACGGCCAGCGGCAGCGCGACGGCACGGGTGAAGCCGACGGCCAGCACGGCCGGGACGGCCCACAGGTAGCGGCGCCGCACAAGGAGCAGCAAGGTCAGCGCGATGAGCAGCAGCGCGAGCGATTCGCTGTACGCCACCTGCAGGACGGGAGCGGCCGGGTGAAGGCCGACGAGCAGGACTGTCGACAGTGCGATCCGGCGGCCGCCCGGCAGGTCGGCACCAGCCGCGCGCCGTGCCTCCACCTGCGGCTGGATGAGCCGGTAGAGGACGAGGGCGGCGCCGGCCCCGAGCAGGAGCGCCGTCGTCGGGGCGATCACCGTCCACGAGCCCCCGGTGGCCTCCGTCAGCACCCGCACGAGCATCGGGAACAGCGGGAAGAAGGCCCAGGCGTTCTGCTGGACCGCGCCGCCGGGGTCGACGGGCAGCGTGACCGGGTACCCGTCCTCGGCGATCGCCTTGTACCAGCTGCCGTCCCAGAACAGCCCGGCGAACGTCGCGTAGTCCGGCCGGGCAGCGCCCCAGTAGCTCTCGGGCTGGCCTGCGGCGGCCGCGAGGAGCACCCCCGTCGACCAGATCCGGGTCAGCCCGTAGACCGCGAGGACCTGAAGCCACCAGGGCCATGCCGCAGGTCCACGAAGGATCGGACGCCCCGCCCGCCCGACCGCCACCGACCTAGTCGACCCCGTGGTGGATGGCGGCATCACGCTGCGCCTTCATCTCGTGCCGACGTCGGTCGTTGTCGGCCCGGACGACGATGTCGACGGCCTCCTGCGGGTCGTCGGTCAGATCGATGAGGTCGAGGTCCGTGGCCGAGATCTTTCCCTGCGCGAGCACGGGCCCCCTGAGCCAGTCGAGGAGCCCGCGCCAGTAGTCGGTGCCGACGAGGACGATCGGGAAGGACGTCACCTTCCGGGTCTGGACGAGAGTGAGGGACTCGAACAGCTCGTCGAAGGTACCGAACCCACCCGGCAGGACGATGAAGCCCTGCGAGTACTTGACGAACATCGTCTTGCGGGCGAAGAAGTACCGGAAGTTGATCGCCAGATCGACGAACGGGTTCATCTCCTGCTCGAAGGGCAGCTCGATGCCGAGCCCGACCGACACGCCGCCAGCCTCGGTCGCGCCCTTGTTGGCAGCCTCCATCGCCCCGGGGCCACCGCCGGTGATCGTCGCCAGCCCGGCAGAGGCGAGAGCCGCACCGATCGACTCGGCCCGCGCGTAGTCGGGGTGCGCGCCGGTCAGGCGGGCCGAGCCGAAGACGCTCACGGCCGGACCGACGTCCGCCAGCGCGCCGAAGCCCTCGACGAACTCGCTCTGGATGCGCATCACCCGCCACGGGTCCTCGTGCAGCCAGTCGACGTCCTCCCTGCGCTGCAGGAGCCGCTGATCCGCCGTCTGGGCCGGGATCAGCCGCCCGCTGAGGGTGAGGGGGCCCGTCGTGTGGTGCCGCCGAGTCCGCCGGGCCCGGTCGGCGCCGTCGTCCGCGCCGTCGTCCGCGCCGTCGTCCGCGCTCGCGGGCCCGGGTGGCAGGTCAGTCGGTGTCATGAGCCAACTCTGGCCTCATGACAACCACTCGGCCAGCAACCGGGCGCAGTGACCGATCTGGGTGATCGGGCAGCGCTCGTCGTCGGCGTGCGCGAGCGACGGGTCGCCGGGCCCGAAGTTCACCGCAGGCACCCCGAGCTCGGCGAAGCGGGCGACGTCGGTCCAGCCGTACTTGGGTCCGGGCCCGGCCCCCGTGGCGCGAGCCACCGTCTCGGCGAACGAGCGCGCGATCGGGTGGTCCAGGCCGGGCCTCGCGCCGGGGGCGCGATCGGTCACGACGACGCCGTAGCCGGCGAAGACCTCCCGGACGTGGGCCTCGGCGTCGACGACGCTCTTGCTAGGCGCGAAGCGATAGTTGACGGTGACGACGCACTCGTCCGGCACGACGTTGTTCGCGATGCCGCCTCGGACGGCGACGGCGCTGAGCCCCTCGCGGTAGCGCAGACCGTCGACGACCACCTCGGCCGGCTCGTACCAGGACAGCCGGTTGAGGACGTGGCTCGCCTCGTGGATGGCATTGACGCCCTTCCAGGCCCGCGCGGTGTGGGCGGACCGTCCCGGCACGCGCACCTCGGCGCGCAGCGTGCCGTTGCAGCCTCCCTCGATCGCCCCGGACGTCGGTTCGCAGAGCACGGCGAAGTCCGCGGCGATCCAGTCCGCGTGCGTCCGCACGAGCCGGCCCAGCCCGTTGAGGTCGGCGTCGATCTCTTCCTGATCGTAGAAGACCCAGGTCACGTCCACCGACGGCGCGGTGAGCGTCGCCGCCAGCACGAGCTGCACGGCGACCCCGCCCTTCATGTCCACCGAGCCGCGCCCCCACAGGACGGTCTCGCCGTCGTGGTCGCGGACCTGCGCCGGGACGTTGTCCTTGATGGGCACGGTGTCGAGATGTCCGGCCACGACGACGCGCTGGGCGCGCCCGAGGCCGGTCCGGGCGACCACGGCGTTCCCGTCCCGCAGGACCTCGAGGTGCTCGTAGCCTGCCAGCGCCTCCGCGACGGCGCCGGCGAGCACCGCCTCGTCCCCGCTCACCGAGGGGATGTCGCACAGCGCCCGGGCGAGGTCGACGACGTCGACGGTCGCGAGGTCCGGCAGCCGGACCGGCGGCCGGCCGGCCGCTCCGGCGGCGTCGACACCTTCGTCATCGGCACGGGCGTCGGCTGGTCGGGGGGTCACCCGCCGAGCCTAAGGGCTCGGGCGGGGCCACCCGGGGGAACCTCGGACGGTCCCGCGCGTCAGCGCGAGGGCCGGGTCGGCGCTCAGTCGGCCGACTGGTGGAGGACCCGCGCCGCCTCGGCGATCGAACCGGTCAGCGACGGGTAGACCGTGAAGGCGAGCGCGACCTGGTCGACCGTGAGACGGTGCGCGACCGCGAGGGTGATCGGGAAGATCAGCTCGCTGGCCCGCGGCCCGACGACCACGCCGCCGAGGACGACTCCGGAGCCCTCCTGGGCGAAGACCTTGACGAAGCCTTCACCGATACCGAGCATCTTTGCCCGGGCGTTCCGCGCCAGCGGCAGCGACGTGACCGTCCCGGGCGAAGCGGACGAGCGGACCTGCTCCTCCGAGAGCCCGACGGTCGCGATCTCCGGGGCGGTGAAGATGGTCGAGGCGACGTTGGCGAGCTGGAGCGGGGACACGGCGTCGCCCAGGGCGTGCCACATCGCGATCCGGCCCTGCATCGCCGCGACCGAGGCGAGCGGGAGCACGCCCGTGCAGTCACCCGCGGCATAGACACCGCGGGCCGTGGTGCGCGAGACACGGTCGACCTGGACGTAGCCCGAGTCGGACACCTCGACCCCCGCCTCCTCGAGCCCGAGGGACGCGGTGTTGGGCACGGCACCGACCGCCATCAGGCAGTGCGACCCGTGGGCCGTGCGGCCGTCCGCGAGCTCGACGACGACGCCGTCGCCGGAACGCCGCGCCGCCACCGCGCGCGAGCCGGACATGACCTCCATGCCACGACGGCGGAACACGCCCTCGATGAGCTCGGCGGCGTCGTCGTCCTGGCCGGGGAGCACCCGGTCGCGGCTCGAGACGAGCACCACCGCCGAGCCCAGCGAACGGTAGGCGCTGGCGAACTCGGCCCCGGTGACGCCCGAGCCCACGACGACGAGTCGCTCCGGCAGCTCCGTCAGTCCATAGAGCTGCGTCCAGGTCAGGATGCGCTCGCCGTCCGGCTCCGCGCCCCGCACCACCCGCGGGCGGGCACCCGTGGCGATCAGGATCACGTCGGCGTCGATCGCCTCGGTCGTACCGTCGGACTCGACCAGCACGCGGGCGGGTCCGTCGAGGCGGCCGGATCCGTCGAGCACGCGGACGCCCTCGCGCTCCAGCCGGGTGCGGATGTCGGCCGACTGCGCGCGCGCGAGCTCGACCACGCGCTGGTTGACCCGGGCGAGGTCGACGGCGTAGCCGCCGCTCGCGCCCGGGCTGACCGGCCGGATCCCGAGCTCTGCGGCGTTCTCCGTGACGTTCATCCACTCGGCGGTCGCGATGAGGGTCTTGGACGGCACTACGTCGGTGAGCACGGCCGCACCGCCCAGGCCCTGACGCTCCACGAGCGTGACGCTCGCGCCGAGCTGCGCGGCCACGAGCGCGGCCTCGTAGCCGCCCGGTCCGCCGCCGATGATGACGACGCGGCTGCCCTCACGGACCTGCGAGGCACGCCCGAGGGAGAGCCCCTCGGGCGACGGGGGTGCGCCGTGGTGGTGGGGCGTCCCCGTCGGCTCGGCGCCGACGGCGTCCGCCGCGTCACGGGGGTGGGCGGGACCGGGTGTCGTCGTCACCCCCCGCATTGTGCCGGTAGGGGCGGCGGGGGCGCACACGCCCTGGACGGGGCGGGTGGCGGTAGCGTCCCGCGCATGAGCCCAGCGCCCGGCGCAGCCCGTGAGCCCGACCACCCCGGCACCGACCGTGAGGTCCCGGACCTCGACCACCCCGGCACCGACCCGTTCACCGTCGCCGAGGTCGCTGCGGCGCAGATCCGAGCACTCAGCTGCGTCGATCGGCACGAGGTGGCGATCGTCCTCGGCTCCGGATGGTCCGCCGCCGCGGACCTGCTCGGCGAGACGGTGGCAGAGTTCGCGGCCGGCGACGTCGTCGGCTTCTGCGCGCCTGCGCTCGCCGGGCACGTGGGCTCCATCCGGTCGGTCCTGCTGCCGACGGGGGCGCATGCGCTCGTCATCGGAGCCCGCACCCACCTGTACGAGGGCAAGGGCGTGCGGCGGGTGGTCCACGGCATCCGGACGGCGGCCGCCGCCGGCGCCGGGATCGTCGTGCTGACCAACGGCGCCGGTGGGATCGAGGAGTCCTGGGCTCCTGGCACGCCGGTGCTCATCTCGGACCACATCAACCTGACCGCCACCTCCCCGCTGGAGGGCGCCACGTTCGTGGACCTCACCGACCTCTACTCGTCCCGGCTTCGCGGCCTCGCCCGAGAGATCGACGCCACTCTGGAAGAGGGCGTGTACGTCCAGTTCCGCGGACCGCACTACGAGACGCCGGCCGAGGTGCAGATGGCG
Organism: Actinomycetales bacterium; assembly: GCA_024641895.1. Lineage (GTDB taxonomy): Bacteria > Actinomycetota > Actinomycetes > Actinomycetales > JAHECE01 > JAHECE01. The sequence goes on along the minus strand of JAHECE010000151.1, from coordinate 299 downwards.
AGACGGATCGGCGGGCACCTCGTCGGGATGTCGACGGCGCTCGAGGCGATCGCCGCACGGCAGGCCGGCCTCGAGGTGCTCGGGATGTCCCTCGTGACCAACCTCGCGGCCGGCATCAGCCCGACTCCCCTGTCCCACGCCGAGGTGATCGAGACAGGTGCCGCGGCCGCCGGGCGGGTCGGCCACCTCCTCGCCCGCATCGTCCGGGCGCTCTAGACCGGTGGCCGCCGCCGCCCCGGACGCTGCTACCCCGGACGCTGCCGGGCCTTGCCTCGACGCCGCGCTGGCCGCCCGCGTCC
>JAHECE010000150.1 GCA_024641895.1 Actinomycetales bacterium | reverse complement strand
ACGACGTCCAGCGTCTTCTCGACACAGACACCCCCGCCTCCGCGCCCGCCTCGGACCCGGACCCGGACCCGGACCCGGACTCGGACCCGGACAACCGCTGATGCAGCGTCACGGGCGCTCCCGCTCGCCGGCGCAGCCCGGACGTCGCTGCGGCACTACGCTTGGCCTGTGATCCGGTTCCTGGTGAGCGCCGCGCTCTTCTTCGGGACAGCGGCCGTGGGCCTGCTCGTCTCCGACCTGCTCTTTGACGGCATGACCATCACAAGCGTCCTGTCCTTCCTGACCGCGGTTCTCCTGTTTGCGGTCATCCAGGCCGTCGTCATGCCGTTCTTCAAGGTCTCGGTGAAGGCCGTCCCCTACCTGACGGGCATCATCGGGCTGCCCGCGACTTTCGTGGCGCTCCTGGTGACGACCCTCATCTCCGACGGGCTCAGGATCTCCGGGCTGACCACCTGGCTCTTCGCCACCCTGACCGTGTGGCTGGTGACCCTGTTCGCAGCCTGGCTCCTGCCCCGGATCTTTCTCAAGAACGCGGTCGAGCAGCGCCACTCCTGACGGAGGTTGCCCCCTCCGCGTCGCGCGCGGCGGCGATCCCGTCCAAGAGCAGGTCGAGCCCGTACTCGAACGAGTCCCCGAAGCGGTAGCCGGGCTGCAGCACGTGGTCCGTCGCGAACCGCACGAGGTGGGGATAGGACGCAGGCGTGAACTGAGCCGCGATCTGCCGGGTGGTGTCCTCGTCACCTGCGGCGCCTTCCACGGGGACGGTCGACTCCTGCAGCGCGAAGCCGTACACGAAGCTGTCGATGATCGCGTAGGCGTGCGCGGTGAGCGAGAGGGAGAGCCCGGCGTCGAAGAAGTACCCGAGCATCGCCTCGTGGTGGCGCAACGTCGCCGCGCCGGGGGATCTGCGCGTCTCGAGAAGAGGCACCGACCACGGATGACGGACGAGCACGTCGCGCGCGGACACGCAGCGGCGGCGCACCGCCTCCCGCCAGTCCAGCCCCGTCTCGGGCAGCGCGAACTCGGAGAAGAGGACGTCGACCATGCCGTCGAGCACAGCCTCCTTGCCCTCGACGTAGTGGTAGATCGTCATCGGCTTCACACCGAGCTCCGCCGCCAGCGCGCGGATCGTCAGCGCCTCGATCCCGGACCGGTCGGCAAGCGTGATCGCCGCCGCGAGCACACGGTCGCGCGTCATCGCGGTGTGCGCCGCCCGGCGAACCGTTCCCTGCAGTGACATCCGAGTCCTCTCCGCCTGGCCACTGAAGACGCGTACTTAGTACGACTATGCCACATCGTCGTGCAGCCGCCCTTCATCGAACGACGGGTCGATGAACTCGCGGATCGACGCAGCCATCCGGGCCGCGTACCTCGCCTTGATCGCCGCCGACGCGCTGATGCCGGCCTCCCGCTCGTAGACCGCACTGACTGGCTCGAGCCCGAAGCCCCGCGCGAGCACCCGGTCGGCCGAGCGCAGGGCGCCCTCGACCCAACCCTGATAGTCGGAGAAAGCCTCGCCGCAGGTGAACAGTTGCGGGAACGGCTCGACGAGGTCGTCGATCACCGTCCGGTCGTCGGCGTGCAGGCCCCACTGGTGGACCCCGAACCCGACCTGCTCCGCAGGAGAGTCCGCGAGCGCCCTCGCCCCGCTCCAGATGCGGGCGCTGGTCAGGACCGGGCGCGGCACGTCCGAGGCGTTGAACAGCTTGCGGAACATGCGCGTCGCGGCTTCGACGACCGCCTCCGACGCCGGGTGGATCGTCTGCGGGTCGGCCTCGCTCGCCGCCGCCTGCATGGGCGAGTCGAACACCTCCCCGTTCTGCTGGAGCGCCCGCCAGAAGGCGATGTTCACGTGGTCGCAGTAGATCGTCAGCGCCGCCGGCCGCTCGACGTTGCCGGCCGCGATCGCGTCGAGTCGTGCACGGACCTCAGGCGCCGGCACCTCGCCCGTCCGGCTCAGCCACGCGTCGTACTCGGCTGCGGCAAGCACCGCCGGATCGATGGCGTAGAACGGGTACACCGTGCCCAGTGGCAGGTCGGAGAAGTTGGGCCCGAAGGTCACCGGAGGCTCGCCGCCGGGCGGGCTCCCCCACCACGCCCGCTCGTAATACAGGTTGATCTTGAGGAGCGACTGATCGGTGGTGGTGTGGAGGTCGTTCCAGAGCCTGCGGGCGGGCGCCCCGCCCAGCCGGTTGCGGGCATCGGAGCTGACATAGAGCTCCTCGAGCGCGAGGCGCGGCAGCGCCAGCACGACCGTCTGCGCCGTGACGGTGCCCCTCACGCTCTCGCCGCCGCGGTGCGTGGAGTACGTGAGCGTGTACCGACCGTCGCCGGCAGCGTCGATCCGGTCCAGATTCGTGCGAAGGAAGACGTGATCGCCGCCGATCTGCCGCACCAGAGCGTTCGGCAACGTGCTGAACCCGTTCTCGAGCGTCTTGAACGCGGGCGCGGCCGGGAAGCTCTCGAGCAGCTGGAAGGCCTCACCGGCGTTCATCTCGGTCAGGAAGGTGCCGCTGAAACCGAGGACGCGATACAGGAGCGAGATGAGCTCGTTCGAGAATCCCATGGCGTCGAGCAGGCCCCACAGGGTCCAGTCCTTGAGGGCAACCCCGGCCCACGAGCAATCCAACCGGAACGCCTGCCAGAAGTCGGGCGGCCGCGGGCCAGGTCGCTCGCTGAGCTGGGGGTTCGCGGCGAGGATCCGATTGAAGACCAGGTCGATGACCCCCCGCGGGTCGAGCCCGCGCTCGGCCGGGTCGAGGTCGTAGAGCTCGGCCCAGATCGCGAAGTCGTCCGCCGCCGACTCGGCACTCGTGAAGGCCCGTCCGCGGAAGTACAGCCGGTTGTCACCCCCGCCGCTCATCGGGAACGGCACGACCTCGTCATCGATGCCGAGCATGAGGAGCAGGCTCATCAGGTCGTCCATCGTGTCGAAGGTGAAGCGCATCCCGCCTTCTTCCTCCTTCACGTCGGCCGCCTCGAAGTGGATCAGATCCGACTCGAGGCGCCCACCGGTGCGGTTGAGCTTGTCGAGGACGCAGATCCGCCGTCGGGGATCCTCGGCGAGCAGCCGCCACGCGACGTACAGCCCGGCAACCCCGGCGCCGACGACGACCACCTCCGCCTCAGGCGGGACCGACCTCGGGCCTGCGAGACCGGTGCGCGTGACGTGCGCCATTGCGGGACCTCCACCTGGTCGGCAGCCGCTGCGCCCTGACGGTCGCCGCAGGTCCAGCGTAGGCACGCAGGCTCGCCCCTACAGCCGGCCCGTACGCCGATCCGGGCGACCGGTCGGGCCGCACGGCCACACCCATTGACGGTTCGTACTTAGTACGTCTATGGTCGAGCCCATCCGGTCGTACTAAGTACGACACCAGCCCGACGCAGCGAGGACCGCTCTCATGACCACGACTCGCCAGAAGTCCGACCCAGGACCCGACACCTCCACTGCCTCCAAGGACGCCGCCTCGACAACCGCGGGCGACGCCGCGGCGATGCGCGCGATCGTGCAGGGCCGGTACGGCTCCGCCGACGCGCTGGCTCTCGCCGAGATCCCCCAGCCCTCGCCCGGTGCCGGCGAGGTCCTCCTCGAGGTGCACGCCGCGGGCGTCGACCGCGGCGTGTGGCACCTCATGACGGGAACCCCCTACCTGATCCGCCTCATGGGGTACGGCCTGACCGGGCCCAAGAACCCCGTACCGGGGATGGACGTCTCCGGTCGGGTCGTCGCCGTGGGCCCGGACGTCACACGCTTCGACGTCGGCGACGAGGTCTTCGGCATCGGTGCCGGCACGTTCGCGGAATACGCCGTCGCCCGGGAGGACAAGCTCGCCCACAAGCCGGCCGACCTCGGCTGGGCCGAGGCCGCCGTCGTCACGGTCTCCGGCCTCGCGGCACGGCAGGCGGTGCACGACGTCGCACGCGTCGACCGCGGTCAGCGGGTGCTCGTCCTGGGAGCCTCCGGCGGCGTCGGGTCGTACGCCGTCCAGCTCGCCCACGCGGCGGGCGCCGTCGTCACCGGTGTCGCGAGCGGCGCGAAGGCGGACCTCGTCCGTTCGCTCGGCGCCGACCGCGCCCTCGACTACCGCACCACCGACGTCACTGCGCTCGACGAGCGCTTCGACGTCATCATCGACGTCGGCGGCCGGACGCCGGTCCGCAGGCTCCGGCGGGTCCTCGCCCCCGAGGGCACGCTGGTGATCGTCGGCGGCGAGAACGGAGGCCGGGTCACCGGAGGCATCGGGCGCCAGCTGCGCGCCGCGGCGCTGTCGATGTTCATCCGCCAGCGCCTCACGTTCTTCGTCTCGGCCGAGTCCCGCGAGGCGATCGAGCGACTGCGTGACCATGTCGTCTCCGGCGCGGTCCGGCCCGCGCTCGAGGCGACCTACCCGCTCGACCGGGCGCCCGACGCCCTCGCCGACCTCGAGGCCGGCCGCCTGCGCGGCAAGGCCGCCATCGTCGTGAAGGACGCCTCATGAGTAGCCACGTCGAGTCCGGACAGCAGCCCGGCACGTCTCGCCCGTCACTCCCCCGTTCACCTGAAGGAGCCGTGATGCTTCCCCTCTCCGACACCAGCAGCCGCAGGGCGGCCCTGTGGGCCGGGCTCGGCTACGCCGCCCTGTTCATCCTCGCGATCTTCGCGAACTTCGGGGTCCGCACCAGGCTCGTCGACCCGGCCGACCCGGCGGCGACCGTGCAGGCGATCGCCGCGCAGGAGTCGCTGTTCCGGCTGGGCGTCGCGGCCTTCGCCGCGGTGTTCGTCATCGACATCGTCGTGGCCTGGGCGCTGTACGTGCTGTTCCGGCCGGCGGGCCCGCGTCGGTCACTGCTTGCGGCCTGGTTCCGCCTCGGCTACACGGTGCTGCTCGGCGCCGCCGTGACGTTCATGTACCTCGCGCTCCAGCTCGCCACCGGGGCCGGCGGCACGGGCGGCCTCGACGACGCCTCACGTGAGTCGCTCACGATGCTCGCCCTCGACGCGTTCGACATCACCTGGCTGGTGGGTCTGATCGCGTTCGGCGCGCATCTCGTCCTGGTCGCGCGGCTGATGCTGAGGTCCGCGATCGCACCGCGGCTGCTCGGCGCCGTCCTCGCGATCGCCGGCAGCGCCTACGTCCTCGACACCCTCGCTCACCTCGTCCTCGCCGACTACGACCGCTACGCCGATGTGTTCCTGGCGATCGTGGCCGTCCCGTCCGTGGTCGCCGAGCTCTGGTTCACCGTCTGGCTCCTGACGAAGGCCCGCCGGTTGCCGGGGCGCCCGCCGGTCGGGCGGCCCCCCGAGCAGACGCTCGAGCGGGTGTGACCGACTGACCCCGAGGCGGCACGGCGGACCGCGCGGACTCGCGCAGCCCGTCGTGCCGCTCCTGCACCGGGCGTATCGCGGCTCAGGCCTGCGGGCGCCCCTGGTCGTACTCCAGCAGGAACGCCCGCGTGCTGCGACGGGCGGACTCCACCAGGAACTCGTAGTCCCGCGACTCCAGGTCGAAGGACTGCGTGGTGACGTAGTCGGTGCAGATGGGGACGGTCCGAGCCCGGTCTTCCGCCGAGTAGTTGGCGCGGGTCAGGTCCCGGCTCACCGCGTCGAAGAGGTTGTTGGCGAAGCCGAGCAGACTCCGCGGTGGACGAGCGGGGAACCCGACGAGGTGCGTCGTCAGGTCCACCCCGGAGGTCTCGAGGAAGCTCATGATCTCGCCGAATTCGATGCCGCCGTCGCCGTCCCGGTTCAGGGACGCGAAGATCTCGGGGATCGAGGTCGTGCCGAAGATGCTGAGCAGCTCGACGGAGCTGACGTCGCCCGCCTCGACGACACCCTCGAGCTCGCTCAGGGTGATCGACCCGTTCATGTCCACGTCGAGCGTCTGGAGGGCCGTGAGCAGGCGCTGCAGCGGCAGCGGCAGCTCGCGCTGGGAGGCGCCGCTCCGCTCGACCTCCTCGTAGCTCGCCCTCGCGCGCGTGCTCGGCCGTGGCGGCGGCCCGCCCCCGGGCCGGACCCAGTCCCGCGTGATGTCCGCCTCGTCGGAGGAGAACAGCGTGAAGCCGAGGGTCTTCGGGTTCGCCGGGGAGAAGCGAGCCGACCGCGGGTAGAAGTCGGCAGCATTCTCGAGGGGCTGGATGCGCTGCAGGAAGCCGTCGCGCGGCTCCAGCGAGAGCCACCAGCCGTCGAAGGCGTGCGTGGGGTTGTTGCAGAGCAGGCCGCCGTCGACGTAGACCTCGGCCGCCTCCAGGCCGCCGGCCGACTCCGTCTTCTGCAGCAGCACGGGCTGGAGCAGGACCGGCAGGGACATCGACATCCGCACCGCGACCCGGACCGGCATGTTGGGTGTCGTCTTGGCGTGGCAGTACTCCGTCGTCATCCGGGTCACGTTGGTGACCGGGACGCACAGCTCTCGCCCGCACCGCTCCAGCAGCTGGGCGAACGTCACGTCCGGACTGCCCGTGTACTCCTCCAGGACCTTCCCGAGAAACGCGAAGCTCCGCGCCCCCGGGTG
>JAHECE010000149.1 GCA_024641895.1 Actinomycetales bacterium | reverse complement strand
CGGGTCGTACCACGCGTCGAAGATGCGGCTGAAGATCCACTGCGTCCACCGGTAGAACTCGAGGTCCGTGGTGGCGACGGAACGACGGGCATCGTGCGCGAGGCCGAGCCGGCGCAGCTGACGGCGCATCGTGGCGATGTTGCCCTCGGTCGTGATCCGGGGGTGCTGACCGGTCTCGACCGCGTACTGCTCGGCCGGCAGGCCGAACGCGTCGTAGGCCAGCGCGTGCAGGACATTCGCCCCGCGCATCCGCTTGTACCGGCCGACGACGTCGGTCGCGATATACCCGAGCGGGTGGCCCACGTGCAGGCCGGCTCCCGAGGGGTAAGGGAACATGTCGAGCACGTAGAACTTCTCGGCGGTCGCCGCGTCCCGGGGACCTCGAAGGTCGCCGACGGGGTTGGTGGCGTAGAAGGTGCCCTCGGCCTCCCAGCGATCCTGCCAACCGAGCTCGAGCTCCTCCGCCAGCGCGGCGGTGTAGCGGAACCGGGGCTCGTCCCCCGAGCGGGTCTGGCTGTCGAGGCTGCTCTCGGCCTTGCTCATGACTACTCGATCCCTCTGCGTCACTGGGCTCGTCGCTCGACGGTGCGGGCGCGGCGGGCGGGAAGCGGGTCCGGGCGTGGACCCGTCCGCTCAGCGCGCCAGGCTACAGGAGGCCCGCGGACCAGATTCGGCCACAAGCCCTGTCTGCGGCGGCGTGGCCGGTGCCGCCGACCACGACGGCGCGACACCCGGTCACGGGGGTTCGCGCCGTCGTGGTCCGCGGCTCGCTCCTGCTGACGGGCGCCTGCGGCGGGGCTACCGGCCCCGGCCCGCGACCACCGCCGCCTCGATCCGTCGGCCGATCTCGGGATCGACGTTGCGCCAGTAGTCGAAGACCCGCGGGAGGGTCTCGTCCGTGACGCCGCCGAGGATGTGGCCGGCGACGTTCTGGACGAAGCGCTCCCGCGCCTCGTCGTCGAACACCTCGTTGACCATGGTGCGGGCCTGGCCGAAGTCGTCGTCCTCCGCATGCAGCGTGTAGGAGGAGCGGACCATCTCTCCGTCGGCGTCCCAGCGGTCCTCGACCGGACCGGTCAGGTCGCTGTACGGGGCGCCGTGGGAGTTCGGCGCGTACTTCGGGGCGTCACCCGGGTGGTCGTAGGCCATCGGACCGTCGAACTGGTACGTGGTCGCGCCCGCGACACGATGCTGGTTGACCGGGAGCTGCTGGTAGTTGGGTCCGATCCGGTAGCGATGCGTGTCCGCATAGGCGAAGACCCGCCCGAGCAGCATCTTGTCCGGGGAGAAGCCGATGCCCGGGACGACCGCACTCGGCTCGAACGCCGCCTGCTCGATCTGAGCGAAGAAGTTCTCGGGGTTGCGGTTGAGCGTCATGGTGCCGACCTTGATCAGCGGGTAGTCCCCGTGCGGCCAGACCTTGGTGAGGTCGAACGGGTTGAACCGGTAGGTCTTCGCGTCCTCGTATGCCATGACCTGCACGTGGAGCGTCCACGAGGGGTGCTCACCGCGGCCGATCGCCTCGTAGAGGTCGCGACGGTGGAAGTCCCCGTCCTTGCCCGCCAGGCGGTCCGCCTCGGCCTGCGTGAGGTGCTCGACGCCCTGGTCGCTCTTGAAGTGGTACTTGACCCAGAACCTCTCTCCGGCGGCGTTGATCCAGAGGTAGGTGTGCGAGCCGTACCCGTTCATGTGCCGCCAGGTCCGCGGGATGCCGCGGTCACCCATGAGCCAGGTGACCTGGTGCGCCGACTCGGGGTTGAGCGACCAGAAGTCCCACTGCATGTCGTTGTCCCGCAGGCCGGAGCCGCCGCGGCGCTTCTGGGAGCGGATGAAGTGCGGGAACTTCATCGGGTCCCGGATGAAGAACACCGGGGTGTTGTTGCCGACGAGGTCGTAGTTGCCCTCGGACGTGTAGAACTTCAGCGCGAAGCCGCGCGGGTCGCGCCACGTGTCGGGGCTGCCCTGCTCACCGGCCACGGTGGAGAAGCGAGCCAGCATGTCGGTCCGAACGCCGGGCTGGAACAGCGCCGCCTTCGTGTACACCGACACGTCCTGCGTGGTCTCGAAGACACCGAAGGCGCCGGCGCCCTTGGCGTGGACGTTGCGCTCCGGCACCCGCTCCCGGTTGAAGTGCGCCAGCTGCTCGATCAAGTGATGGTCGTGCAGCAGGATCGGCCCGTCCGGGCCGACCGTGAGGCTGTTGCGGTCGCTGGTGGCGGGGGCGCCGGTACCGGTGGTGCTGCCGGTCGGCGCGACGTCGTCGGTCATGCGCTCCTCCAAGGGGACGGCAATGCAAGGGCACGTTACAGGAGCGCACCGACAGCGCCATCCCCCGCGTGCAGAGGCGCCCAGGGCCCCGGCCTCGCGCCACGGTGCCGGCCCTCGTCCGCCGCCCTTCCTCGCCCGCCCCGTGCCTGCACCTGGCACGATGGACATAGCGAGCCGGGCGGCGAGTCCCCTGATGCAGCGCGCGCTCTGGCCGCATCTTGGAGGCGACCATGAGCAACCCGGACGACCGGAACGCGATCCCTGAGTACCCCGAGAGCGGGAGCCGGCAACCCCCGCAGTCGGCGGGTCAATCGCAGACGGGGCCCTATCAGCTACCTGGCCAGACGTATCCCCGGCCCGTCCATGGCCCCGCGGCACCGCCGCCGTATCAGCCGCCGTATCAGCCGCCGGGCCAGGGCTACCCACCACCCGGGCCATCCGGCCCGCCGGCCCAGCCGCCGCAGTACCAGGCGCCCTCCGGTGCGACCGACGCCGAGCGGAACCTCGCCCGCAAGCGCGTCGAGGCGAGGCGGGCTCTCGGTGGCCACGCCGTCGCCTACCTCGTGGTGAACCTGTTCCTCGTCGTGGTCTGGGCCTTCTCCGGTGGCGGCTACTTCTGGCCGATCTGGGTGCTCGCAGGTTGGGGCGTCGGCCTCGTGCTCAACACCTGGGACGTCTTGTTCCGCCGGCCGGTCACGGAAGACGACATCGAACGCGAGATGCGCCGAGGCCGCGGCGCGCGATAGCCCACTGCCTGCCGCCCGCGAACCGCGGAGGGTGGCCGGTTCGCAGCGGCGCAGAAGCTCGTCGACCTCACCTCGACGTGTCAAGCGGATCGGCGTCGAGGAGCGGCTCGCGCGAGGTCATCCGGAGTCGCGGGTCGTCAGCCGGGCGATCGAGGCCGCTTCCCAGGCCGCACGGTCGATCCGGGCTGCGAGTGCGGCGTCGGGCAGGCCCGTGGCAGCCCAGTCTTCCCCGGTCGCGTACACGCCGGTGGCCACGGGCGCCGCCTGGAAGAAGGCGAACAACGGCCGCAGCCCGTGGTCGATGACGAGCGAGTGACGAGACGAGCCTCCCGTGGCGCTGAGCACCACGGTGCGGCCGACCATCGACGCCGGGTCGAGCAGATCGACGAACGACTTGAAGAGGCCCGAGTAGGAGCCGTTGTAGACCGGCGTGGCGACGACCAGCACGTCCGCCTCCTCGACGGCGCGCAGGGCTGCCGCGAGCGAGTCCGGGCGCTCGCCGCCGACCAGGGCGCGCGTGACGTCGATCGCGTGCTCGGCGACCTCGATCGCGCGGGCGTCGGCCCGATTGCCGCGCCGGGCGAGGTGGTCGACGACGGCGGCCGCGATGAGGTCGGAGAGTCGACGGCTCGACGAGGGGGCACGCAGGCCGGCGGCCAGCGCGACGACCCGGAAGGGTGGGGTGTGGCTCACGACTGCTCCTGCGGGGAGACCTGGACCGGGTCGGGGATGTCCGGCTGCGCCGCGACCAGGCGGTCGCACAGCCCGAGCAGGACCTGGAGCTCATCCTCGCCGAGGGCCCCGCCGACGTAGCGGGCGATGGTGCGCACGTGCCGCCGGCCGACCTCACGCTGGACCCGGGCACCGGCCTCCGTGAGTCGCACGCTCACGCCGCGGGCGTCGTCGGGGACACGCGCGCGGATGACGAACCCCCGCGCCTCGAGGCGCTCGACCAACCGGCTCAGGCTGGGCTGGCTCAGCAGGATGTGCTCGTTGAGCTCGCGGAGCCGCAGGGCGCGATCGGTGGACCGGGAGAGCTGGAAGAGCACGTCGTACTCGCGCATGCTCACCTCGCCCCAGATGTCGTCCTGGGCGAGGCGGCGCATGACGGCGACCTGGGCCCGGAAGAGCGACTCCCAGGCCTCGGCGGCCAGTCGCGGGCTCGCCTCGTGACGCTCCGAGAGCTCGACCTGCTCAGGGCTGGGCATGGGTGCCCTCCGCGCCGCCGGCCGGGGCGTCAGCACCGACTGCTCCGGCCTCGGCGTCAGCGCCGTCGGCGCGCACGGCGGCTGGGCCACGGCGGGCGACCAGCGAGGCGTGCGTCGGCGCCTCAGGGATGCGCGCCGGACGCCGGGCCGCGAACTCGCGCCTCAGCACCGGCAGCACCTCCGCGCCGAGGACCTCGATCTGCTCCAGCACGATCGGGAGCGGGAGCCCGGCGTGGTCGATGAGGAACATCTGTCGTTGGTAGTCCCCGTACCACTCGCGCAGGCCGAGAGTCTTGTCGATCACCTCTTGCGGACTGCCCACCGTCAACGCCGTCATCTTCTGGTACTCCTCGAGCTCGTAGCCGGAGAGCCGCTTGCCGTATACGGGGGCGTTGTCGAAGTAGGGCCGGAACTCCGCGACGGCGTCCTGCGAGCGCGGCCTGACGAACACCTGACCGCCCGCGCCGACGATCGCCTGGTCCGGGTCCCCGTAGCCGTGGTGCGCATACCGCTCCCGGTAGAAGCCGATCAGCTTCGCGAAGTGGGCCATCGGGGCGAAGAGGTTGTTGGCGAAGAACCCGTCGCCGTAGAAGGCCGCCTGCTCGGCGATCTCGGGGCTACGGATGGACCCGTGCCAGACGAAGGGCGCGACGCCGTCGAGCGGGCGGGGCGTCGACGTGAAGCCGCGCAGCGGGGTCCGGAAGCGGCCGGACCAGTCGACGACGTCCTCGTCCCAGAGGCGGCGCAGCAGCGCGTAGTTCTCCACCGCCAGGTCGATGCCGTGGCGGACGTCCTGCCCGAACCACTCGTAGACCGGGAGCGTGTTGCCGCGGCCGAGCATCACGTCGACCCGGCCGTCGGCGACATGCTGCAGCATCGCGTAGTCCTCGGCGACCTTCACCGGGTCGTTCGTCGTGATCAGCGTGGTCGACGTCGAGAGCTGGATCGTCGAGGTGCGCGCCGCGACGTGACCGAGGATGGTGGTCGGGGAGCTCGGCACGAACGGCGGGTTGTGGTGCTCGCCGACGGCGAAGACGTCGAAACCCGCAGCCTCGGCCGCGATCGCGATGGCCAGGATCGCCTTGATCCGCTCGTGCTCGGTCGGCGTGCGGCCCGTGGTCGGGTCGGTGGTGACGTCCCCGACGCCGAACACCCCGAACTGCATCGTGAGTCGCTCCCAGTCTCGATGGCGTGGATCCCTGAACGCTCGAGGTCCATGCGTTTGCATGGAAGAACGCGATGCCGCTTCGAGACATTCCCGGCACACCCTCGTGGGGGACCGGGCCGCGGAGGACGATCGACCGGCGCATCGACGCCGACGCGCCGGCGGGCCGCCTGTCCGGCCGGCCGAGGGGCTTCGGCCCGTAGGTGGCCCGGACTCAGGACGGAGCCGGCACGACCCAGATCGCCGCGACGGCTCCGACCCCGAGCTCGACCGCTTCGCCGGCGAGGTCGACGGCGGTGGTGCCGGCGAACTCGCGGACCGCCGTCACGGCCAGCTCGGCATCGAGTCCGATCCCGAGCTCGCTCAGGTACCGCAGGACCTCGGGATCGGCGTCGGAGATGCGCGCGACGTGTCCACGCCCGCCTTCGGGCAGGTCCCCGAGCGGCACGGCCGGCGGCTGCGGCACCGTGCCGTCCGGGCTCGGGATCGGGTCCCCGTGCGGGTCGCGACTCGGGTGACCGAGGGCGGCGTCCATCCTGGCGAGCAGCCGGTCGGACATCGCGTGCTCGAGCACCTCCGCCTCCTCGTGCACCTCGTCCCACGAGTACCCGAGCCGCTCGACGAGGTAGGTCTCGACGATGCGGTGCCGGCGCACCACGGACAGGGCCGCCGTGCGGCCCTTCTCGGTCAGCGTCACCAGGCCGTAGCGCTCGTGGTCCAGGAGGCCGGCCGCTGCGAGCTTGCGCACGGTCTCGGAGACCGTCGATGCGGCAACCCCGAGCCGGGCTGCCAGGGCCGACGTCGTGACGCCCTGACCGGTCCACTCCCCCGCGCCGTAGACGGCCTTGAGGTAGTTCTGCGCCACGCTCGACGCCGGCAGGCTCATGCCGACACCCTACGGGCGCTCGACCGGACCGACCGCCACCGCGATGGTCCCGTCAGAGGTCCGGGTACGCCACGTCGAGGTCGGCAGTGACAGGCACGACGGGCCTGCCGGGGAACGGCAGCCAGCGCCCGATCTCGACCGTCGTGTCGGTCCAGACGGTGATGATCCGGTAGTCGACAGGCCGATGACCGACGGGGTCGTAGCGCAGGACCGTCATCACCCCGGGCGACTGCAG
>JAHECE010000148.1 GCA_024641895.1 Actinomycetales bacterium | reverse complement strand
CGGTGAGGTGCCCCGCTCGTCGGCGTCCTGCGGGCAGGGTCAGGTCAGGGTCGGCGCCTCGGGGCCGCCCGTCGCGGCGATCTTCGCCGATCGTGCCGCCAGGTCGACCCACAGGGTCGCTGTGGCGTCGCCGTTCGTCCACGCCATCACCAGCTCGGACCCGCTCCCCGAGACCGTGCACTCGCCGTCGAACGCCGGGTGCCCGTTGCGGAAGGTGATGAGCTCGAGGAGCGCGGCGACCACCGGCCGCGTCAACCGTCTCTCGATCTCGTCCCGGGTGTAGTAGTGCCGGTTGATGTCGCGACCGACGCCGGAACGGGCCAGGAGCTCCATGTCGTCCTCGCCGGCGAAGAGGCCGACGTAGTACACCTGCGGGATGCCCGGGGTGAAGAGCTGGACGGCGCGCGCCACCAGATAGGCCGAGTCGTCCTCGCCGAGGGCGTCGTAGTACGTGCAGTTCACCTGGTAGACGTCCACGTTCGACGCCGCCCAGCCGCTCGCCTTGCGAGACTCGTCGTGGGAGTGCTCGTGGATCCCCTCGACGAGGTCGTGCACCTGGTCGGGGCGCAGGAGCCCTGGCGTGTGGTCGCCCATCTGGTCGGCGCCGACATCGATGACCCCGATCCCGTCGTGCGTGTCGAGGACGGTGACGGAGTTGGTGGGCCGGACCTTGAGCCAGTGCCGCAACGCGTCGCCGTCGCCGGTGTAGAGGGCATGCAGAAGCAGTGGTGGCAGCGCGAAGTCGTAGACGAGGTCCACCTTCTCGGCAATGGCGATCTGCCGTTCGTAGTGGGCGTGGATCTCCACCAGCACGCTCATTCCGAGGGCGCGCGCCTTCGCGGTGAGCTCGTCGATGAACGCGTAGGTGTACGGCGTCATGAACGACGAGGTCCCGGCGCGCTTGACCGCGTAGCCCGCGGCGTCCAGCCGGATCATCGTCACGCCGCCGTCGGCCAGGGTGCGCAGCACCTTGTCGAGGTAGGCCTTTCCCTCGGGGGCGTCGACGTTGATGTCGATCTGTTGCGGGGTGAACGTCGTCCAGATGAGCCGCCTCGTGGAGCCGAGCGTGATCGGTGTGAACGGCAGGCCCGGGCGCGGCCGGTAGATGCCGATCAGCTCCGCCTCGTCGGCGCCGTCGGGGTAGACGTCGGACATGGTGAGGAAGAGTCCCATGTGGTCGGACTCCGCCCCCCGGGCGACGACGTCGCGGAACTCGGGGGAGTCCGCCGAGACGTGGTTGACGATCATGTCGGCCATCACCGTGTAGTCCTCGGCGATCCGCCTGACGTCCTCCCACGAGCCCAGTCGCGGGTCCACCTTCGTGTGGTCCGCGGGGTCGAAGCCGGCGTCGGCCCCGTCGAACGGGGTGAAGAACGGCAAGATGTGCACGCCCTCGAAGACTCCGGCGAGCGGCCCGTCGAGCACCTCCTTCAGGCTGGGCATGGTGCCGCCGAGCCGATCGGCGTAGGTGATGAGCTGGACGCCGTCTCGGGCAGGCCTCGCCATGGTCGTTCCCTCTCCTCGTGTGCCGTTGGGCCGCGCGCTTGCAGTCAGCCTAGAAAGCGCGGCCCCGGTCGCGGGCGTGTTCGCGCAAGCGCTTGCAGGCGAGGCGGAACACCCGCGACGACGCACCCGCCACGCGTGCCCACCGCATCGGTTCTCGGCCCTGCGGGCATCCAGGGCGGAGAAACGATGCGTTCGGCGGGAAGGGGCGGGAAGGGCGGAGTGGGACGAGGGGCCGCCGTGGCCCTGGTCCGGATCAGACGCCGTACTCGACCGGCAGGATCCCTCGCTGGATCGCCCGCAGCAGGGCCGCGTGGTCGGCCTCGGTCTGGTCGGCGTAGGCCGCTCCGAAGTGCGCCATGGCGTCGCAGAGCTTGTCGGTGCGGCCGACGTACCCGGCGATCATCGACGCGCCGCTCGTGCGTGCGTGCCCCTTGGCGAGCAGGTGCCCGACGATGCCGGCGTAGTCGGTCAGCGCAGCCGCGTCGATGGCGTCCAGGGTCACGGTGCCCTTCATGTTGCGGAACTGGCGCACGTAGAACTGTCGCTCGCCCACGTTGGTCCAGCCGAGCAGCGGGTCGCTGACCGTCTGCAGGGCCTGCTGGTACTCGACGACCCGTTGGCCCTGGTGGGCGTGCCAGGCGTTGTCGCCGTGGACGTACTTCGCCAGCACCGACCGGCGGGCCTGCTTGAGCTGCAGGAAGACGACGTCGTCGGGGCTGGACCCCTCGAGCAGCGCCACGTAGGCCCGCAGCCCGACCGAACCGACACCGACCACCTTGTGCGCGACGTCGAGCAGCGTGTAGCCGCCGAGCACGCGGCGCCAGTGCGGAGCGAGGGTGTTGAGGTACTGGTCCAGGCCCTGCGCGACCTGCTCGGCCTCTTCGTCGTGCAGGCGGGTGATCGTGGGCGGCTCCTCGACGATGTGCCGCTTGCCCTCGCGCTCCTCGGTGAACCGGGGCAGCGCGCGGTCGCTCGTACGGGTCCGGGCACGTCTGGCCGCGCGTTCGATCTCCTGCCGCAACGAGTCGTCGGTGGCCGTGTGGTGGAGGTGCTCCGCCCCGAACCGGGTGAAGGAGCGTTCGAGCAGCGGCATCTCGGCCAGGGCGCGGATCTCGTCCCGGTACGAGGCGCTGCAGTTGCGGACCGCCGCCTCGCAGTCCGCCTCGCTCGCCCCGTTCTGCCGGCCCGCGACCCAGATGCTCGCCACCAGCCGGCGCAGGTCCCATTCCCAGCCGCCGGGATGCGCCTCGTCGAAGTCGTTGAGGTCGATCACGAGGTCTCGCTCGGGGGAGGCGTAGAAGCCGAAGTTGCCCAGGTGAGAATCCCCGCACGTCACGGGCGTGATGCCGGTGGCCGGAAGGTGCGCGACGTCGTCGGCCATCACGATCGCGGTGCCGCGGAGGAAGCCGTAGGGCGAGGCTGCCATCCGGCCGACGCGAACGGGGATCAGCCGGTCCACCCGGCCGTCGTGCGACTCCATGATCAGTGTGATCGGGTCGGGGCGGCCGAAGGCGGGTGCCCACTCGCCCAGGGCCGAGCGCGACACCTTCTCCCGGATGTGCTGACCCATGGCATAGCGCTCCGCGCGCGTCGACGGGCGACGGCGCAGCGAGGCGTAGCTCTGGCTGTCGGCGCTGGCGAGCACCACGTGGCCTGAGGCCGTATGGCCCTGCGGGGTGTGGATGGAGTCCATGGCGGCGTCACCTCGGGTGAGGGTGGGTGTCCCCCAGACGCTAGCTGCGCGCGCGGCGGCAGGAGGCCGGAACAGGCCTCGACCAGCCCCACAGCCCCGCGCGGCGCCCGTACGATCCCACAATGGCGAAGCGCCCGAAGGCTCCCAGGACCACGGTCACGAACCGGATCCCGCGGCAGGTCTACGAGGACGAGCTCTTCAGGCTCCAGGCCGAGCTGGTCACCCTGCAGGAGTGGGTCCGCTCGACGGGCCAGCGGCTCGTCGTCATCTTCGAGGGTCGCGACGCGGCGGGCAAGGGCAGCACCATCAAGCGCGTCACTCAGTTTCTCAACCCGCGCGTCGCGCGGATCGTCGCGCTCCCGGCGCCGAACGACCGCGAGAGTACCCAGTGGTACTTCCAGCGCTACGTCGAGCAGCTGCCGGCCGCCGGCGAGATCGTCCTGTTCGACCGCTCCTGGTACAACCGCGCCGGCGTCGAGCGGGTCATGGGCTTCGTGACCAACAACGAGTACCACCGCTTCCTGCACCAGTGCCCGCTGTTCGAGCGCATGCTCGTGGAGGACGGCGTGCTGCTGCGCAAGTACTGGTTCTCGGTGAGCGACGCCGAGCAGGAGGTCCGGTTCCGGTCGCGCCTGCGCGACCCGATGCGGCGCTGGAAGCTCTCGCCGATGGACCTGGAGTCCATCACGCGGTGGGAGGACTACTCGCGGGCCAAGGACCAGATGCTGGTGCACACGGACATCCCCGAGGCGCCGTGGTGGATCGTCGAGAGCGACGACAAGCGTCGCGCCCGGCTCAACATGATCAGCCACCTGCTCTCGACGATCGACTACCGCGAGGTTCAGCGCCTGCCGCTGAGGCTGCCGCCACGCCCGGCGTCGACCGGCTACGTCAGGCCGCCGCGGCAGGACCAGAACTACGTCCCCGACTACGCCGGCGGGCTCCTGCCCTGAGGGCGCTCAGACGAGGCTGGATCCGGCGACTGCGAGCAGGGTGACGTCCACCGCGGCCAGGGCGAGCGACGTCGCGAACGGCAGCCGGCTGGTCGGGCTCCGGAGTGTGATCACCGCGCCGGCGCCGGCCAGGGCTGTCGCGACCAGCAGCCCGGCCCAGGCCCAGGCTTCCGGCGGGCCCGGCAGGCCGAGGACCACGACGACGGTCGCGCCCAGGAGCGCGCCCGCGGCCAGCGCCCCCGTCGCGGTCCGGCCGATCCGGTGGCCCAGCCCGTGCACGCCGGTGGCCCGGTCCTCTACCAGGTCCGGCGCCACGTTCGCCAGGTGCGCCCCCACGCCGAGCAGGGCCGCGGCGGCAGTCACCCAGCCGGGCGCGAAGGGGTAGCCCGGGAGGGTGAGGGTTGCCACCGAGGGCAGCAGCCCGAAGGAGAAGGCGTACGGCGCCCAGGACCACGCGGTGCTCTTGAGCCAGGCGTTGTAGAGCCAGGCGGAGGCTACGGCCGCCAGGTGCACGACGCCGGCGCGCCAGCCCAGCGCGAGGGAGAGGGGCACGCAGGCTGCGGCGGCGACCAGCGCAGCTGCTCGGACGACCTCGGCCGAGACGAGCCCGGCAGCCACCGGCTTGTCCGAGCGCGCGACAGCGATGTCCCGGCGGGCGTCGATCCAGTCGTTGGACCAGCCGACCGACAGCTGGCCCGCGAGCACGGCGGCGCCGACGAGCACGGCGGTCCGGGCGGGTGTGCCGACGGCGAGGGCGATGACGACGGCGAAGGCGGTGACTGCGAGCGTCGGGCCGAGGTGGCAGGCCAGCAGGAGTCCTCGCGCGACGGCGCCGTCGTGAGCGAAGCGGCGGGTCGTCCGGGCGCTCTCGGTCCTCGTCCGCATGGGTTCTTCTCCCGCCGGGCCCACAGACCGTGATCAGAAGGCGGGACAGACTGTATCAATCCGTGGCAAGCCGTGGCAGGCTGCCCCGATGTCGACCATCGCTGCGGTCGCGCCGCTGCTCCCGGACCGGGTCTACACCCAGGCAGAGATCACGGCCGAGCTGGCGCCGCTCGTCGGGAAGGACCCCGGAGCGCGCGCCTTCATGGCGCGCCTGCACGCCGCCAGCGGCATCGAGACACGGCACCTCGCGATGCCGCTGGAGCGCTACCGCGACCTCGGCTCGTTCACCCAGGCCAACGACACCTTCATCGAGCTGGCGACGGATCTCGGTGAGCGTGCCGTCCGGGCCGGGCTCGCAGCGGCCGGCATCGAGGCCGACGAAGTCGACTACCTCTTGTACACCTCGGTCACGGGCGTCAGCGCGCCGTCGATCGATGCTCTCCTCGTGCCGCGCCTCGGCCTGCGGCCGAACGTCAAGCGGCTCCCGTCGTTCGGCCTGGGCTGCGTCGCCGGGGCCGCGGGCCTGGCCCGGGTGCACGACTACCTGCTCGGCCATCCGGACGACGTCGCGGTCCTGCTCTCCGTGGAGCTCTGCTCGCTGACCCTGCAGCGCGACGACAGCTCCGTGGCCGGGCTGGTCTCCTGCGGCCTCTTCGGAGACGGTGCGACCGCTGTCGTCCTGCTCGGCGAGCGGCGCGCGCAGCGCTGGCGGGCGGAGGGCGGCGCGGGCCGGGACACGGCGCCGGAGGTGATCGACTCCGCGAGCCTGCTCTACCCGGGCACCCAGGACCAGCTCGGCTGGGCCGTCGGCACGAGCGGTTTCAGGATCGTCCTGTCGGCCCGGCTGCCGCAGATCCTCGAGGCACGTCTCGCCGAGGACGTGGAGAAGTTCCTGCACCCGCACGGGCTCAAGGCCGGCGACGTCGACACCTGGGTGGCGCACGCCGGTGGCCCGAAGATCCTCGAGACCGTCGCAGCCTCGCTGGACCTGCCCGACGGCGCCCTCGCGCACAGCTGGCGGTCGCTGGCCAGCGTCGGCAACCTGTCGTCGTCCTCGGTGCTGCACGTGCTCGGCGACACCATCGCCGCGCGGCCCGCGCAGGCGGGCGGAGAGGGCGTCCTCCTGGCCTTCGGGCCCGGGGTCTGTGCCGAGCTCGTGCTGCTGCGCTGGCCGGGAGGCGTCGCTGACCGGCTCGACCCGGTCGAGGAGCAGCTGGTGGGGTTTGCGGCGGGGCCGGAGGGCGTCTGACGCCTGGGGAGTGGCGGAGTGCGGCGGGCGCGCCTCGGCGAGGTGAGGTGGCTGCGTGGCACGAGCCGTGTCGTGAAGGTCGATCGAGGAGAATCTGCATGGTCTGGTACACGTTCTTGGTCCTCGCGGTCGGTATCGAGCGACTGGCGGAGCTGAGGGTCTCGGCCCGGAACGCGCGGTGGTCGTTCGAACGGGGCGGCGTCGAGTCGGGGCTGGGGCACTTCCCGGCGATGGTCGCCCTGCACGCC
>JAHECE010000147.1 GCA_024641895.1 Actinomycetales bacterium | reverse complement strand
CGACAGCCGGAGCCTTGCCCTCGGGCACCGTCCCCGGCGCGGGAGGTCGCTCGGCGAGCCGCGTGCGCAGCGCCTCGGCGGCGGCCTCGGGGGCGGGCGACGACGACGTCGTGGGCCCCCTCGTCACCGAGGGCGCGACGGCGGTCCTGGCCGATCCGGCGGGGATCCCCAGCTCGGCCTGCTTCTCGAGCCGCTCGATCCGCGCGCCGTACCCGCGGATCGGCTCGTCGGCGGCGGGAAGGAGCAGTCGCGCGCACAGAAGCTCGAGCTGCAGCCGCGGCGAGGTGGCACCCGTCATCTCGGTGAGCGCCGCCATCGTGAGGTCACCCGCCCGGGAAAGCTGAGAAAGGCCGAGCCGCTGGGCCTGAGTCACCATGCGGGCGAACTGGTCCTCCGGCACCCCGCGCAGCACGTCCGCGGCGCGCTCCCCCGCGGCGACGATCACGATGAGGTCCCGCAGCCGTTGCAGGAGGTCCTCGACGAACCGTCGCGGGTCGTGCCCGGACTCGATGACCCGGTCGACCACCCGGAACACGCTCGCACCGTCGGCTGCCTCGAGAGCCTCGACCACGTCGTCGAGCAGGGTCTCCGGCGTGTAGCCGAGCAGGGCGACCGCCTGCGCGTAGTCGAGCTCGCCGTCGGCGCCGGCGAGCAGCTGGTCGAGCACCGAGAGCGAGTCGCGCACCGATCCGCCGCCCGCCCGCACCACCAGGGGCAGCACGCCGGAACCGACCGCCACACCCTCGGCCGTGCAGATCCGCTCCAGGTACGCCTGGAGGCGGTCCGGAGGGACGAGCCGGAACGGGTAGTGGTGGGTCCGCGACCGGATCGTGCTGATGACCTTGTCCGGCTCCGTGGTCGCGAAGATGAACTTCACGTGCGGCGGGGGCTCCTCGACGAGCTTGAGCAGGGCGTTGAAGCCCTGCGGCGTGACCATGTGCGCCTCGTCGAGGATGAAGATCTTGTAGCGGTCCCGCGCAGGGGCAAACGCCGCGCGCTCGCGCAGCTCCCGCGCGTCGTCGACCCCGTTGTGGCTGGCAGCGTCGATCTCGACCACATCGAGGCTGCCGGATCCGCCGCGCGCGAGCTCGACGCAGCTGTCGCACGTGCCGCACGGCACCGGCGTCGGCCCGTTCGCGCAGTTCAGGCAACGCGCGAGGATCCGCGCGGAGGTGGTCTTGCCGCAGCCTCGCGGCCCCGAGAAGAGATAGGCGTGGCTCGCGCGCTGCGCGCCGATCGCCGCCATGAGCGGGTCGGTCACGTGCTCCTGACCTATGACGTCCGCGAACGTCTCCGGGCGGTAGCGGCGGTACAGGGCGGTGGTCACCGCTAGACGATATGCGCCGGGACCGACATCGCGCACCGGTGCCCACGCGCGTCGCCGGCCGATGAAAAGGACCCCCCGCGCACCCGCCAGAGCCCGCCTGCCCTTGCTGCCTTCCGGCCCTGGGGGAGTTCAGCTGGGTGACGCCACGCGAGGGGTCTGCGGGAAGCCTAGCCCACCGCAGGCGGGCCGTTCATCCCGGACGCCGTGGCGCCGCCTCTCACAGCGCGCACCTAGGAATGCCACAGCCACACCCCAGCCCGTTGCCGCACAGTCATGGTCAGACGCGGATCTCCAGCCCGCGACCCGACCCGAGAGGCACCCGATGAGCGCCCCGAGCTTCGCCCGGCCTACGGGCCTCCGCGCAGGTGGCGCCGGCCGGCCGGCTACCCGCCGCCCGGCCCTCCTTCGCCGCCCGCGCCGTCGGTCCTGGTGGATCGACGCCGTCGGCCTCGGTACGTGGGCGAGCCTGCTGTTCGTCGTCGTCCTCTGGGAGCGCGCAGGCGGGTTGCAGGACCTGCTGGGAGGGACGGGCGCCGCCCTGACCTCGGCGGGCCGCCTCACCGGACTTGTCGCCTCCGACCTGCTCCTGCTCCAGGTGCTGGGCATGGCGCGCATCCCCATGGTGGAGCGCGCCGTCGGGCAGGACCGTCTCGCGAAGTGGCACCGCCTGATCGGCTTCACGTCGTTCAACCTGATGATGGCTCACATCGTCCTCATCACCCTGGGCTACGCCGCGGTCGCGGGCACGGGCACCCTCGCCCAGTTCTGGAGCCTGGTCACCACCGCTCCCGGGATGCTGCTGGCCACCGCCGGCACGGCGGCCCTGGTCGCCGTCGTCGTGACCTCCGTCCGCGCGGCCCGGCGGCGGATGCGGTACGAGTCCTGGCACCTCCTGCACCTGTATGCCTACCTCGGCGCGGGCCTCGCCCTGCCGCACCAGCTCTGGACCGGCGGCGACTTCCTCAGCTCCCCGGCCGCCACTGTCTTCTGGTGGGGGCTGTGGGGCGCGGCGGCCGCGAGCATCCTGGTGTTCCGGGTTGGAGCGCCCCTGTGGCTCTCCGCCCGGCACCGGCTCACGGTCAGCCACGTGCGCGCCGAGGCGCCGGGCGTCGTCGCCGTCCACATCACCGGCCGCCGCCTCGACAAGATGCGCGCCAGCGCGGGGCAGTTCTTCGTCTGGCGCTTCCGCACCGGCCACGGCTGGTCACGGGCCCACCCCCTCTCACTCTCCGGCGCCCCCACCGATGCCGGCCTGCGCGTGACGATCGGCACGAACGGCGACGACGGCGCCCGCCTCGCCGCGCTCGCACCCGGCACGCGGGTGCTCGTCGAGGGCCCGTACGGCCGGCTGACCGCGGAGCAGCGCGTCCGGCCTCGGTTCGCGGTGATCGCCGCGGGCGTCGGGATCGCTCCCCTGCTCGCACTTCTCGAGGAGAGCGCGGTCCTGCGCACCGACGATGCCGCGCCGATCCTCCTGCACCGCGCCCGGTCGGAGGAGGACGCCGTGCACCGGCACGACATCCGCCACCTCGCCGAGACGGCCGGGCTGCAGGTGCTCGACCTGGTCGGCCCCCGCAGCCGCACCGGTACCTCCTGGCTACCTGAGCAGTACGGCCACGTCGCCGGGCCGCTCGCCCTGACGCAGATGATCCCCGACCTCCCCCGGCGCGACGTCTATGTGTGCGGCCCCGCCGCCTGGGCCGACGCCGTCGTCCTCGACCTCCGCGCGGCCGGCGTCGCTCCGGAGGCCATCCACCTCGAACACTTCACCTGGTAGGTCCTCATGCGCCGCATCGTCCTCGCCATCGCCGGAACCCTCTCCGGCCTCGTCCTCGTCCTCTCCTACCCGACGAGCCTCAACCGGAGCACCGCCGCGTCAACAGCGCTCGGCTCGGACGGCTCCGCCGCGACGCAGAGCGGCTCCTCGTCGTCGGGCAGCGCGGCGTCCGGCACGTCCTCGGGCGACACGACGACGACGGCGCCCACCACCACGACCTACTCGGGCGACACCGTCCGGACGCAGTTCGGCCCGGTCCAGGTGCAGATCACCGTCACGAACGGCTCGCTGACCGACGCCGTCGCGACCCAGTACCCGTCCCAGGACGGCAGGAGCATGCAGATCAGCTCCTACGCCGTGCCGACCCTGGAGTCCGAGACCGTGTCCGCGCAGAGCGCGTCGATCCACCTCGTCTCGGGGGCGACCTACACGAGCCGCGCCTACGTCCAGTCGCTGCAGAGCGCTCTCGACCAGGCCCAGCTGTGAGCGGCACAGGGGTGCTCGAAGGAACCCCCGCCGCAGCTGCGACGCCGCGGCGCGCGTGGGTCGAGCAGATCATGGGGATGCCCATCAGCATCCACGTCCGGGGTGCTGGCGCCCGCTCCGCGTGGGTGGAACAGCCGATCCAGGCCGCGTTCGCGGACCTGCGGGCGGCGGACGCGAGGTTCAGCACCTATCGGGAGGACTCGGAGCTGCGGCGCTTGCAGCGAGGCGAGGTGTCGCTGGCCGAGACGTCGGACGACCTCCGCGAGGTCGAGCGCCTCTGCCGCACGGCCCTGGTCCGCAGCGACGGCGGGTTCGACGCATGGGCGTGCGTGCCAGGCCGTCCCGGGCTGTTCGACCCGACCGGCCTGGTCAAGGGCTGGGCCGTCGCACGAGCCTCGCGGCAGCTGAACGGGCTGGGCGGACAAGGCCTCGACTGGGCGATCAACGCCGGTGGAGACGTTCTCGCGCGGTGCGCGTCGTCGGCGGACGGCGAGGCGGGCGGGGTCGGCGATCGCGCGGACGACGGCGGCGGGCCGGACGGCGAGGCCTGGCAGGTCGGGATCGAGGATCCGACCGATGGGAGCCGGCTCATCGCGAGGGTGCCGGTGCACGACGGTGCGGTGGCGACCTCGGGCTCCGCGGCCCGGGGCGCGCACATCCTCGACCCGAGAACCGGGCAGGCCGCCACGGAGATCGTTCAGGCCACGGTCATCGGGCCGTCCTTGCTGTGGGCCGACGTCTGGGCGACAGCACTCGTCGCGCTCGGGCCGGAAGCCGCCGCGTCGACGCGGGGACTGCACGGGACCAGCGGATTGCTCGTCTTCGCCGACGGGACGACTCATCGCTGGGCCAACGCGTCCTGACCTGGGACTCTCTCCCCTGGCGACGCCTGGCGACCCTCGATACCGCGCCACATTCGCGTCATCGCGATCGAGACACGCCCGGCGGAGCTGGCGCGGCACCGTGCCCCCATCCGTAATATGCGGGATCCTGGGCATTCTCCTGTTCGAAGATCCCCACGATGATCGACTTGCGCCCTACCCTCGATCTCATGGACACGGGGGAGTCCACTTTGGTGGCTGGCGAGCCGGCCGAACGCTTGCTCGCGATATTGCTCGACTTCTACTACAAGCCCCAGCCGGGGAACGTCACGCGCGCCGGGACGCAGATGAGCAGCGACGATGCTGCCTGTCTACTCAGGGCCATCACGCGTGTCGAGGCAGAGCTGATGCTGTTCGACGCTGACCGCATCACCTCATCCAGCATGGAACCGCGCACGGCCAAGACGCGACGCGCTGACGCGTTCGTGGCCCTGGCGCTGCGCGTGACCGACGTGGTCGCACGTCTCTAGGAGACGTCGGCTGCGGGAACGTCAGCGACGCCGTTCCCGCAGCCTTTGGCGCGCGTCGGAACGGCGTGGTGCGGCCTGCGAAACGCTCCGTCGGGCCCGGCGGACACCGAAGGGAGCGAGACGGAGCGGCGACCCGCCCGGCCGAGCCCAGGTCGGCGACTGGCGCGAGGTCGTCGGGAACTTCCGTGACGCCATGCGGGACAGAGATCCCCCGGAGGCCCGACCGGGTTCTCGCCCACTGCCGGGCGACCCCTCCTCGCGCTCTGGCCGACCGCGCAGCGCCAGTTCCCGCCCGTCGACCACGCAGCGGGGAACCTTCGCGACGCTATGCGTCACCGAAGTTCCCGACAAGCGCGTCCAAGCTGGAGCCTGCTGATGAGGAAGCCGACCGGTGGCCACCACAGAGCGAGGCGCCGACGCCGGTCTACGCGGCGCCCAGGCTCGGGTATCCTCTCTGCGCCTGGAGGATTCGCCTAGTGGCCTATGGCGCACGCTTGGAAAGCGTGTTGGGTTAACAGCCCTCGGGGGTTCGAATCCCCCATCCTCCGCCAGTTCGATCGCCGCGTGACCTGCGCAAACACGATCAGAGCCTCTCGGCGCATCCGACGCCGTGGGGGTCGCCAGGAGCCCGACTTGGCGCGGCTGTTCGAGGAGTGGAGCAAGGGCACCCGAAGCGTGTGGCCCAGAACGGCACGCCTCCTGCGTACGATCGCTGGCTCCTACGAGGCGGACGCGCGGCGCGAGGACTTGCGGGCCGAACTCGATGCGGATCGCAGCTAGCCCGGATCTTGCGTCGCTTGCGTTGAAGGGCGCGGCGGCGGTCGAGGCTCTCGCCCGACGCCCGATTCTGCCCTTGGCGTGTGACTTCGTCGCCGTTTCGGGTAGCGCCCGTTCCTCGCGGGCAGACACCCGGAGGAGTGTTCGCAGGTCGCTCGTGACTGGTACCGTGCGAACTGTCGCGTTCAGACCGTGCTGTTCGACTGATTCACGATCGGCTAGTTGTAGGATTTGATCGTGGACTACGCGCGTCGGATCATCGATGAAGAGCTCGACGAGCTGTTCGGCGAGGTGGCGGCCATCGCCATCGACGGACCCAAGGGTGTCGGGAAGACCACGACTGCCGAGCAGCGTGTCCACGGAGTCCTGCGACTGGACTCCAAGGCCCAGCGGGAGTCGGTCGCCGCCGAGCCGGAACAGGTCCTGCGCCGGGCGCGCCCGCTGCTGGTCGACGAGTGGCAGAAGGTCCCCGAGGTCTGGGACGTCGTTCGGCATGCGGTGGACGCCGACGCCGCGGGCGGGCAGTTCCTCCTGGTCGGCAGCGCCACTCCCGCGCCGGGAACCACCGCGCACTCGGGAGCGGGGCGGATCGGGCGCCTGCGGATGCGTCCGATGACGTTGTCCGAACGCCAGATCACCACGCCCACGGTGAGCCTGCGAACGCTGCTGTCGGGACGCCGTGAGCCGCTCGCTGGGTCGTGCTCCCTGACCTTGACCGACTACGTCGAGGAGATCGTGGCCTCGGGCTACCCGGGAATGCGGCGGCTGTCCGCGCGGGCGCGTCGCTTCCAGCTCGACTCATACCTGCACACCGCGGTCGACCGTGACGTACCCGAGCAGGGGCTCGCGGTGC
>JAHECE010000146.1 GCA_024641895.1 Actinomycetales bacterium | reverse complement strand
CGCCGATCGGACGCTTGCATCAGGCCCAACGGCTGCCTCCGATCCGACCCACCAAGGGCGGACCAGCGCGCCAGTCTGAAGGGCGGTCCGGAGTCGCGCGGCGCACCCAGCCGCGAGCGATTCCTCACCCACCCGACGGTGTGACGAGTGCGACATACCAACGCGCCGCAATCGAACCGCAACGACCCGCATAGGCGTTCTCACCAACGAACGCGGGTGCGAAGATTCCTCATCGCACCACCTCGTTGAGGCGGTGCTCCACGAATGATCAACTCGCGCCTGACGGTGCGTTGATAAGCGGGGTCTGCATGCGCAGGATCGGGTCTTTCCTCCTCGGGCTTGTTGTGGCCTGTGGGTTCGTGGTCGCGCCTGGGAGTGCCCCTGCTGAGGCGTTGTCGGCGGGTGTGCAGTTCACTGCTGATGATCTGCCGACGTGGCAGACGAACGGCACCGTGTGGGCGTTGGCGCACTCCGGTGGGACGGTGTTCGCGGGTGGGACGTTCTCCGAGATCCGCCCGCCGGATGGGGGTGCGGGCTCGCCGCAGGCGCAGGCCAGCTTCGTCAGCTTCGATGCTGCGTCCGGGCAGCCGGGGGCGTGCCGGCCGGGTGTGACGGGTTCCGGTGGCACGGTGCGGGCGCTGGCGACCACGGCGGACGGGTCGACGCTGTTCATCGGTGGTGACTTCGCGTTCGTCGGTGGGGTCAACCGCGCGCGCCTGGCGGCCCTGGACGTGGCCTCCTGCACGGTGAAGGCGTTCAACACCCCGCTGATCAACGGCCTGGTCCGGGGGCTGGCCGTGGCCGGTAACACCCTCTACGTCGCCGGGGAGTTCCAGAGCGTGGGCGCGGCCACCCGGCAGTCCTTCGCGGCGTTCGACGCCACGACGGGTGCGTTGCTGGCGTGGACGGCGAACGCTGACGCCTTCGGCAAGGCCGTGGCCGTCTCCCCTGACGGGACGCTGGTGGCCATCGGTGGTGACTTCTTCACGGTCAACGGTCAGGCGTCGCACTCGATCGCGATCGTGGACCCGGTCACGGGCGCGAACATCCGCAGCTACCCGGCGCCGTTCGTCCCGAACACCTCCACGACGCAGGCGATCACGACCGACGCGACGGGCTTCTACGTCGCCAACGAGGGCACCGGTGGTGGGGTCTTCGACGGGACCTTCGCGATCGACTACGCCACGCTGGACCAGCGGTGGCGGGACACCTGCCTGGGTGCCACCCAGGCCCTGGCGATCGAGGGCGGCACGATCTACGAGGCGCACCACCACCACGACTGCCTCTCGATGGGCTGGTTCCCCGACGGGATGCGGACCTACCTGTCGGCGAACCGGACCAGCGACGCGCAGCTGCTGGCCTGGTACCCCCGGCTCAACGACGGCCTCGAGGAGGGCATCGGCGGTCGGGCGCTGACCATCGCGCCCTCGGGTGCTCAGAAGTACCTGTGGGTCGGTGGCATGTTCACCCAGACCAACGGCAAGGCCCAGCAGGGCCTGACCCGGTTCGGGCAGACACCGGACACGGGCAACCCGCCCGTGCCCACGGACGTGTCCACCGAGTCGCTGGTCACCGGGCAGGTCAAGGTCCGCTGGCGCACGGTGCTCGACCCGGACGACGGCCTGCTGACCTACCGGGTGTACCGCAACGGGACGAAGATCGGGCAGGTCCAGGCCGAGTCGCGGTGGTGGTACCGCCCGCAGGCCTCCTTCACCGACACCACGGCCGTGCCCGGGGTGACGTACTCCTACCAGGTGGACTCCACCGACGGGATCAACACGTTGGCGCTCTCGGCGCCGGTCAACGGCACCGCGGTGGGGGCCTCCGCACCGTATGCCTCGAAGGTCATCGCCGACGGCGCGACGTCGTACTGGCGCTTCGACGCCGCCAGCGGGGAGTACGGGGCGGACTCCTCCCTGGGTGATGACAACCCCCGCTACGCGAGGAGCCCGCTCTACCGGGCCTCGGGCAACGCCATCAGCGCTGAGCCCGGGTACGCGATGGGCTTCAACGGCTCCGCCTACGCCTGGAGCGACAACTACGGCTGGGGGCCGTCCGTCTACTCCGTGGAGCTGTGGTTCAACACCACGACCACCGTCGGTGGCAAGCTCATCGGCTACGGCAACCAGATCCCGACCAACCACGTACCACCGCGGTACAACCTGAGCTCGGTCTACGACCGGCACGTCTACATGCGCAACGACGGCCGCCTGGTCTTCGGCGCCTACGCCGGCAGCACCCAGACCATCAGCTCGAGCGCCGCCTACCGCGACGGCAAGTGGCACCACGTCGTGGCCACGCAGGGGTCGGCCGGGATGCGCCTGTACGTCGACGGCGCCCAGGTCGCCAGCAACTCCGTGACCGGCAACCAGTCCTACCGAGGCTCCTGGCGCGTGGGCGGTGACAGCCTCAACGGCTGGCCGAACCAACCGTCCAGCCACTACTTCAACGGTCTGATCGACGAGGCCGCCGTCTACCCGACCGCGCTGTCCGCCGCCCAGGTCCTGGCCCACTACCAGGCCGGCACGGGCGCCGCCACCCCCGACACCACCGCCCCGACGGCACCGGCAGGCCTGGCCGCGACCGCCTCAGGGGCAGACGTCACCCTGACCTGGACCGCCTCGAGCGACGCCACCGGCGTGGCCGGCTACGAGATCCACCGCTCCACCACAGAGGGCTTCACCCCCTCCCCGGCCACGGCCCTGACCTTCACCAACGCGACGACCTACACCGACCCCGGCCTGACGTCGGGCACCCGCTACTACCGCGTCATCGCCACCGACGCCGCGGGCAACAAGTCGACCCCGTCCAACCAGGCAAACGCGACCGTCGTCGTCGCCGAGACGATCCCGCTCGCCCCCACAGGCGACGCGTACGTCCACTCCGGCACCCCGCTGACCAACTACAACACCGTCAACCAGCTCTGGTCCCTGGCACCCTCACCCGAGCTGAACTCCTACCTCGCCTTCACCCTCCCGGACGCCCCTTATGGAACGACCCTTGTCGGGGCGCGGCTACGAGTGCGGACGACGACGTCAACGGCCGCTGGCTCCACCGGTGCATTCGACGTCTCCCTGGCGACCGGGACCTGGGCCGAGTCCACACTCAACTACACGAACCGTCCGTCCCGCGGCAGTGCTCTCGGCCAGCTCCCGGGCGGCACGCGCCCCGACGCCCAGTACGAGATCGCACTGAACCGCGCGACACTGGCCACGCAGCTAGGAAGTCCGACCACCCTCGTCATCACGGGCGTTCCGGGTGTCAGCGACACCCTCGGCCTCTGGTCCAAGGAGTTCTCGGTCGCGTCATACCGGCCGGCCCTGATCCTCGACTTCGTCCCGACCGACTCCCTCGACACCACAGCGCCGTCCACACCGTCGAACCTGACCGCGACCCCGACCGGCCCGGACGTGAACCTGTCCTGGACCGCCTCGAGCGACAACGTCGCCGTCACCGGCTACCAGGTCCACCGCTCGACCACCGACGGCTTCACCCCGAGCCCCAGCACCCAGATCGCCACCCCGACCGGGACCACCTACACCGACCCCAACCCCGGCCTCGGCACCTGGTACTACCGCGTCACCGCAACCGACGCCGCCGGCAACACCGCCACCCCCTCAGCCCAGGCGACGGCGACCGTCACCCCAGGCGGCACCATGGTGATCCAGACCATCGCTCCGACGGACGACGCCTACGTCCGCTCTGACACCCCGAACAGCAACTACAACAGCGTCAACCAGCTGTCCAGCCGCGCGCCAACCCCCGAACTGGCCTCCTACCTGGCCTTCTCCCTGCCGGCTGCGCCGCCGGGCACGACCCTGGCCGGCGCGAGCCTACGAGTTCGCACCACAACCGCGTCCACGTCCGGCTCCACCGGAGCCTTCAATGTCTCCCTGGCCACCGGTACGTGGACCGAAGCCGCCGTCACCTTCCTCACCCGGCCCAGCGTCACGACGGTCCTGGGACAGCTTCCCGGCGGCACCGTCCCCAACGCTCAGTACGAGATCACCCTCAACCCCGCCGCCCTGACCGACATGCTCGGCAAGCCGGCCACCCTCGCCGTCACCGGATCCCCCGGTGCCACCGACAGCCTCGCCTTGTGGTCCAAGGAATTCAGCGTGGCCTCCTACCGACCCGCCCTCGTCCTCAGCTTCGTGGCGGCCCCGTAGCCAGGTCGCGCCCGGACGCAGTGGTGTTTGCGGGCGGCGACCATCTCGCTACCAAGCCGCGATCGACTCCATCACCGCTCCGTCCCGGCGGCACTGAACGAAGCCATCACGCTGGGCAGACCCTTCGGAGACGCGCCGCCACTGAATCGCAACGGGCACAAGCAATCGACTAGCGAGGCGGCGCCGGCGCCGGCAGCACCGCGCGGACGTCGACCACGTCCCGGCGCATCTGGTCCACGAGCGGGCCTACGCCGTCGAAGGTGAGTGTCGGGCGCACCCGATCCACGAACTCCACGACGACCTCCTCGCCGTACAGCTCGAGGTCGTCCCGGTCGAGCACGTATGCCTCGACGCGACGCTGTGTCCCGCCGAACGTGGGGTTTGTCCCGACCGACACCGCTGCAGGGAGCCTGCTCTCCGGATCGGCCTCCAGGAGGGACGGCCGCCGGAGCCAGCCTGCATACACGCCGTCGGCCGGGACCACGCCCGTGGCGGACTGCGCGAGGTTGGCCGTCGGGAAGCCGAGGTCGCGCCCACGCGCATCCCCGTGGACGACGATGCCACGCACCAGGTGCGGGCGCGCCAGCACGACGGCAGCGGCAGCGACATCGCCTTCGGCAAGGAGCTCGCGCGCCCATGTGGACGACCAACGGCGATGGCTCACCACCGAGATGACATGCGGGTCCGGATGCCCAGCGATGTCGTCGATGACCTCCACGGTGAAGCCGAACCGGTCGCCCAGAGCGCGCATCGTCGACAGGTCTCCGGAGTTGCCGCGGCCGAAGCGAACGTCGTGGCCGACGACGACCGTGCTCGCACCGAGGGCGCGAACGACGTAGTGCTCGACGAACTCCTCTGGAGTCTGGGCTGCGAATTCGAGCGTGTAGTGGCAGACGAGCGCAGCGTCCAGGCCGGTCTGCGCCAGGAGCTCGAGGCGATCCTGCAAGCCCGTGAGCAGCGGCGGCGCGGTGTCAGGCCGGTGCACCTGCGAAGGGTGCGGGTCGAACGTGACGGCGACGGCCGCGATGCCGGCTGCCCGGGCGTCCTGGACCATCAGCCTGAGCACGTCGCGGTGCCCACGATGCACGCCGTCGAAGTTCCCGATCGTGACGACGGACGGACCGAAGCCCTGGGGCACCTGCCCCACGTCCATCCAGACCTGCACGCTCGCTCCTCCTGAGGGACCCCCGCCCAACCTGCGCGCCCGCAACGGGCGCGGGGCAAGCCTGCCACGTCCGAGGTCCCTGACCAGCACGAAGAGAGCAGTCGACCCGACCAGAGCGCCCCAGGACGGCTCAGGCGGGGTCGAGGACCAGGATCGGACGGGCCCGTTCGCCACGATCGGCGAGCAGAGCGATCACTCGCCCGTCCGGGGCGAGCGCGGCCACGGGCGACTGCCCATCCGCGTCGCCCCGCCAACCGACCCCCGGGAGCGGGCCGGTCGGCTCGAGGAACTTGCCGAACCGCACCGCGACCGCCTCCTCCTCGGTGAGCTCCCGCACCGGGAAGCAGCGCCGCGCCGCGGTCGTGACGTCGACGACGCGGAGCGACACCCCGTGGTCCTCGAGAGTGCCCGCGTCGTCGACCGTGAAGGGTCCGACCCGAGTGCGGCGAAGCGCCGTGAGGTGTCCGCCGACGCCGAGCGCCGCCCCGAGGTCGCGTGCCAGTGCCCGAATGTAGGTGCCAGAGGAGCACGCGACGACGACGTCGATGTCGGTGACGGCGGTGCCGTCGCCTGCGATGGCTGACCGCCGGTCGAGGACGTCGAAGCGAAGGACCGTGACCGGTCGCGCTTCGAGAGCGACATCCTCGCCCGCTCGCACGCGTGCGTAAGAACGCCGCCCGTCGACCTTGATCGCGCTCACGGAGCTGGGCACCTGCGAGATGACTCCGGTCAGGTCGGCGATCGCTGCGGCCAGCGCTGCATCGTGAACGACCGCGGCTCCTAGGGAGGCCGTGACCTCCCCTTCCGCATCATCCGTCACGGTGGACTGCCCGAGTCGCATCGTCGCCGTGTACTCCTTGTCCGCGCCCACCAGGTAAGTGAGGAACCGCGTGGCTCGGTTGATGCCGAGGACGAGAACGCCGGTCGCCATCGGGTCGAGCGTTCCGGCGTGGCCCACCTTCCTGGTACCGGCAAGCCGGCGGACGCGAGCGACGACGTCGTGGCTCGACCAGCCGCTCGGTTTGTCCACGACGACGATGCCGTCCACTGCCGCCGCGCGGGGTGCAGCCTGGCTGACAGTCACGCGACGAACGAGCCCATCGGGCTCACGGCTCGTCGACATCCGGGTCGACCTGGTCGTCCTCGGTCGCCTTCCGATACGGGTCGGCGTCGCCGGCGTACGTCGCACCGGCGGCAAGCCGCGCCACCTCGGCGTCATGAGCTGCCGCTTCTCGAAGGGCGACCTCGAGGTGCGCAGCCGT
>JAHECE010000145.1 GCA_024641895.1 Actinomycetales bacterium | reverse complement strand
GACGGGGAGAGGTTCCCCGTCGGACCCGGCCTCGGTGGGTGCGGGTCGGGCGGTGCGGGTCAGGCCGGGCGGCTGGTGGTCATGAGGCTCAGGATGTCGCGGGCCCGGGTGACCGGACCCCGGGACGGGAGGTTGGCGCCGGAGACGATCCGCGCGATCCGCTGGCGCAGGACCGCGTCGTTGGTGTCGACGCGGGCGATCCCGGCCTCGGCGTCGGCGGCGTCGATCGCGTCGAGAAGGTGGGCGACGGTCGTGCCGGGATCGGCTGAGGGGGCGAGGGACTGGAGTGCCTTGACGAGGGCGACGCCGCGGTGCGCGCCGGGCAGGGGCTCGCTCTCCTCGGGCGCGGTGTACGGGGGGACTCCGGTGGAGTCGGGGACGAGGACGGGCGCTGCCTGGAGGCGCTGCTCGGCGTCCCAGAGGGGAAGGGCGTTCATCGGGGGTTTCCTCCTTGGGGCCGGATGGCCGATGAAGGGGAAGGGGCTCCGCGCGGCTGGTGCCTTGCGGGTTCGACGCAGGACGCGTCATTTTTCTGGGTTTGCAACCTCGGTGGGCTGCGGGGAGGGCCTGTGCGGCCGGACCGGGCGACTGTCGCGCCGCGGGGGACTTGCCCCCGTCTCACGGGTCCTGATGCAGGATCGCCGTGCTTCTCGGTCGTTCCCAGTCTACCGGGTCCGAGGTGTGTCGCCGAACGCGAAGCACCAGGTCGGGCTCGGTGCACCGCCCGCACGTGAGCTGGATCGACGAGAAAGCCGCCGCGGGCGGACCGATGAGGTCCTCCCGCGGCGGCTTCCGGGTGCCCGTTCTCTGGGTGCTACCGGTTGACTGCCATGACCTGGACGAGCTCGCGAGCGAGCGGTGCTGCGAGCAGGTCCTCGAGCGGCTGCGGCAGGGCGATCCGCCAGTTCGGGTACTGGTTGACCGTGCCCGGCATGTTGGGCCGCTCCCTCACCCCGGCGGCGTCGTCGAGCGAGGCGACGACGATGCGGGACGGCGCGCTCGCGACCATCTTGTACTGGGCCAGGACCCCGGCGTGGATCTCGGCCGGCCCGACGGGGGCGTCGGGGTCGAGGTGCGCGAGCTCCGCAAGGGCGCGGCGGCTGCGCTTGATATGCGCGAAGTCCGCGTCCTTGCCGATGCGGCGTAGGTCCGCGGCGTCGGAGCGGGACAGGAGGCCCGCGACCGTCACCTGGTCGTGCGTCGCCGATGCGCCCAGGGAGCACTCGGGGAACTCGTGCGGGTTGGTCCGCATGGCCGACCGGTTGCCGAGCATGCCGATCGCGCTCATGACCTCCCGCACGCCCTCGGCGACGGTGCCCATGTCTTCGCCGACCACCCAGGCGCCTGCACGGCCGGCCTCGATCCGCAGGATCGCCAGCAGCGCGTCGACGGGGTAGTGGACGTAGACGCCGTCGGCTGCGCTGCCCGCCTTGGGCACCCAGTAGAGCCGCCAGAGCTGCATCACGTGGTCGATACGGAGGGCGCCGGCATGCCGCAGGCCGGCCCGGACCATCTCGATGAAGGGCCGGAAGTCCGCCTCGAGCAGAGCCTTGGGGTTGAACGGGGGCAGGCCCCAGCACTGGCCCTCGGGGTTGTGGAGGTCCGGCGGGCAGCCGACCTCGAAGTCGAAGCTGACCTGGTTCTGGAACGCCCAGGCGTCGGCGGAGTTGGAGTCGAAGCCGACCGCGAGGTCGGCGACGATGTCGACGCCCCACCGGCACGCCTGTGCGTACTGGATGTCGGCGACCCACTGGCACCAGGAGAAGAACCGGACCCGGTCCTCGTGCTGGCGGGCGAACTCGGCGACGCTGGGCGACTCGGGGTCCTTCAGCTCGTCGGGCCAGGTGCGCCAGTCGGAGGAGGGCTGCCGCTCGGCAATGGCCGACCAGATCGCGAAGCGCTCCAACGGCTGGCCGTGGTGCTCGGCGAAGATCGTGTACTCGGGCGGCAGGTCCGCCTTCGCGGCGTCGAAGATCCGCTCCAGGGCGGTGCGCTTGAGCGTCCAGACCTTGTCCCGGGCGATGAGCCGCTCGGCGTTCAGGGCCCGGCCGGCTGCCGCGAGGTCGGAGAGGTCGACGCGCTCGGCGCCGGGTGCCTCTCCCGGTGCGACGTGCAGCAGCTGGAGCCACTGCCGCGAGGCGGGGCTATAGGGCGACGGCTGCGGGTTGGCATCCGGCGCGCCGGCGTGGACCGGGGAGACGAGGATCGCCCCGGCGCCGTCGCGGGCTGCGATCCGGGCCAGGAGGCCCAGGTCGCGGAAGTCGCCGATACCCCAGGAGTCTCGGCTTCGGGCGGCGTAGAGCTGGACGGACCAGCCCCACGTCCGACGCGGCTGCGGAAGCTGCTCGCGAGCCGCGATCACGAGGCGCCGGCGCTCGTCGTGTGTGTGGAGGATGTGGTAGCCCTCGACGTCGACCTGGCCGTCGACCCAGTAGGCGTCGCCCTGCTCGAGGATGAGGTACCCGTAGAGCTCGGGGTGGTAGCGGCCCGGCGAGCAGATCAGCGGCGGGTCGGTGGTCGAGGCCTCGGTGCTGAAGGATTGCGCGATCGTGCGAAGCGTGGCCTCAGGTGTGACCTTGAGATCGCCGCGGGCGTCGATGAAGCTCGACGCGACGCCGTACAGCTCCACGGACCGCGCGAGGTCCTCGTAGGTGGTGGTGGTCATCAGGCTCCTTGAAGGGCGCTGTGACGTGCGGCGCGCACTCGGGTGGTGCTGCTTGCCGACGTCGCCGGGGGCGGAGGGCCGCCGGCCGATGTCGTCAGGTTACCTGCCGCTCGTGAACGGCCGCTGTAATCGACAGCGGGAGGGCATGGAAGGGACGAACGTCACATCCGGCCCCGCCGGCAACCTCCGACGCTCCTGGAGGTGCTGTCGTCGCTCCTGGCCTGCGGTGACGACGCCGGCCGGCTTCCTGCGTCAGCACTTGACGCGGGGCGTCAGCGGGTGGAGCGTGGCGGCCGTCCCCACCCCCGGTTCCCGCCTCGAGGAGGCCGTTGCGCGTGACCCCCGCCACCGAAGTGCCGATCCGCACCCTTTCCGACGGCGTCGACATCCCGCAGGTCGGGCTCGGCGTCTGGCAGGTGCCCGACGACGACGCGGCCGCGGCCGTCCGCACGGCCATCACGGCCGGCTACCGCAGCATTGACACGGCAGCCGCATACAACAACGAGGGTGGCGTCGGCGACGGGTTGCGCTCGAGTGGCGTACCGCGCGAGGAGCTGTTCGTCACGACCAAGCTCTGGAACTCCGAGCAGGGATTCGACGCCGCGGCGGAGGCGTTCCACGCGAGCTTGGACAGGCTCGGTCTCGACTACGTCGACCTCTACCTCATCCACTGGCCGACGCCCGCGCGCGATCGCTATGTCGACACGTGGCGGGCGTTCGTCGCGCTGCGGGCAGAGGGGCTCGTGCGCTCGATCGGGGTGTCCAACTTCCAGCCGACCCACCTGCGGCGCCTCGTCGACGAGACCGGCGTCACGCCGACGGTCAACCAGGTCGAGCTGCACCCGAGGTTCCAGCAGGCGGAGCTGCGCGCTGTGCACGCTGAGCTCGGCATCGCGACGGAGGCGTGGAGCCCGCTGGGTCAGGGGCGGTCGTTGGGCGAGCCGGCACTCCTCGCCGTGGCCGCCCGCCATGGGGTGAGCGCCGCCCAGGTGGTCCTGCGGTGGCACCTCCAGCTCGGCACCGTCGTGATCCCCAAGTCGGTCACGCCCGCCCGCATCGTGGAGAACATCGACCTCTTCGGCTTCGAGCTCGACGCCGCCGACATGGCTGTGATCAGCGCGCTCGACTCCGGCACCCGGCTCGGGCCGCATCCCGACGAGTTCTCGATGGCCTGACTGCTCGCCGTCGCGCAGGCCCGTGCCGATCAGGTCGTGACGATCGGCAGACCCGTGGCTGCGGCGGCCTCCTGAAGCCCGCCTGCGTCGGTCACATCGGTGAAGCCCATGTCCTGCAGCCGCTTCGTTGCCACTGCCGACCGGTTGCCGGAGCGGCAGTAGACGATGTACGAGCCGTCCCGCTCGAGGTTCCGAACGCCGTTGAGGAACCCGACGTCGTCCTGCACGTCGATGTTGACGGCTCCGCTGAGGTGGCCGTCGGCGTACTCGGCCGGCGTGCGGACGTCGATCACGGTGGCGGCGGCGGGGTCGATCTCGGGGCCCGCGGTGTCATCGCTCGAGCACGCGGCGACCCCGGTCAGGGCCAGCAGGGCGAGCAGGACGGCCACGAGGGTTCGCATGTGTCCAGGCTAGGTCCGCGTGCCGTCGCGAGTGGTCAGCCGGTGTGGGTGCGCCGTCGCGGGCCGGGCCCCGGGCGGCTGCGATTCAGCCGTGGCCACCACGCGTCTCGGGCGCGACCGAGGCCGGGGGCCGAGCCTGACCGCGACAGCCCCCTCGTCGCAGCCCGGCTCGACCCCCGGTCTCTTCGTCCGTCTCAGCCCCCCGGCTCTGCGAGCGTGGTCGGTCCGATCCGGGTCCATCGGCGCGGACTGCCGCCCCCGGTGTGCTCCGGGCCGTGAAAGGCCTGGTCAGCACTCCCCGTGGAAGTCCTCGCACGAGGAGTCCACCGCACCTGGGCCGACGGTGCCCGGGCCGAAGGTCCCGAGGCGATCAGCGCGCCCTGTGGGGCGCAGGATCGGGCGCGCGGACGAGCGCCGCGAGGCGGGACCTCCGTCCTGAGGTTAGCCTTACCTGACTGCCTATTTTCGTCACATGACGCTTGCCGAATCGCCCGCGCCCTGCCACGTGCGTCTCGTCGGGATCCAGGTGGACGCCGGAGTGCGGATGCGGCTCCGGGAGCTCGGCATGCACGACGGCGCGACGCTGCGCGTCTGGAAGCGGTCGGTGTTCGGCGGGCGGGTCGTCGTCGTCGCCGGATCCCGTATCGCGATCGATGCCGCGACCGCGGGCTGCGTCGAGGTCGAGGTGCTCGCCGGCGACGGCTCGTGCCCGGGTGACGTGCCGGCCGGCGCCGCGCGGTTGCTGGCCGCGGCGAGCTGACCCGCACCGTGGGCAGCGGCGACTGCCACCGTGGCGCGACCGGCGCGGACGTGGCCCTCGATCGTGCCGCCGCGGTCCCCGCCCGGCCGGTCGTGGCTCTGGCCGGAAACCCGAACGTGGGCAAGTCGACGCTCTTCAACGCGCTGACGGGTTCTCGCCAGCGCGTTGTCAACGCGCCGGGCACGACGGTCGAGGTCCGCGTCGGACGGTGGCCGGCGGCGGGTGTCGACGTAGCCGACCTTCCGGGCGCCTACAGCCTCCTCGCGCGGTCGGCGGACGAGGAGGTGCTGGCCGACTGCATCCTCGGACGCTCGGGGGAGCTCGATCCCGGGCTCGTCGTCGTGGTCCTCGACGCCGGTGCGCTCGCGCGCTCTCTCTACCTCCTGGGTCAGGTGGCCGAGGCCGGCCGGGGGGTCGTCGTCGCCCTCACCTTCACCGACGTCGCCCGCGCCCGAGGCGAGGACGTCGACGCGGAGCTGCTCGCGCGTGAGCTCGGGGTGCCGGTGGTGCCGGTGGATCCCCGCACAGGTACGGGATGCGCGGACCTCGCTGCCGCCGTCGCGCGCAGCCTCCAGCGGTCGGCGGTCGTGCGGGGCCTGGGACCGGCCGCACCTGGGCACGGGACGGAGCCGCACGGGACGGAGCCGCACGGGACGGAGCCGCACGGGACGGAGCCGCACGGGACGGAGCCGGACGCTGCGCGCCCGCAGCGGATCGAACCTGAATGGCTCGTGACTCGGGCCGACGACCTGTTCGCCTGGGTCGCCGCCGTGGTCGATGCCGCCCATCGACCGCAGCTCGCCCGAGCCCTCGGGGCACCGACGCGCACGACCCGTTCGGATCGGGTCGATGCGTTGCTGCTGCACCCCTGGGCCGGGATCCCCGTCTTCCTCCTTGCGATGTGGTCCCTCCTGCAGGTCTCGACCCGCGTTGCCCTACCCGTGATGAACCTCGCCTCGGCGGCGGTCGCCGGCCCGGTGTCCGCCGGGGCCGCGGCCGCGCTCGGGGCCCTGGGGGTGGGCGGCGGCTGGCTCGAGGGACTCCTCGTCGACGGCGTGCTCGCAGGCGTCGGTGCCGTCGTCGCCTTCGCGCCGCTGATGGGCCTCGTCTTCCTCTCCGTCGCCGTGCTCGAGGACAGCGGATACCTCGCGCGCGCGGCGGTCGTGGCCGACCGGGGCATGCGGGCGCTCGGTCTCGACGGGAGAGCCCTGCTCCCGCTCGTCGTCGGCTTCGGCTGCAACGTCCCGGCGCTGACGGCGCTGCGGACCGTGCCCGGGCGCCGGCAGCGGCTGCTCGTGGGGCTGCTCGTGCCCTACGCGTCGTGCTCAGCCCGGCTCACCGTGTACATCCTGCTCGCGAGCGTGTTCTTCCCCGCCCATGCAGGCACGGTGATCTTCGCGATGTACGTCGCTAGCGTCGCGCTCATCGTGGGTGTCGGCCTGCTGGCGCGGCGCACGGCATTCCGTGACGTGCGTCCCGAGCCGCTGGTGCTCGTCCTGCCGCCGTACCAGCGGCCCCGGATCGGCCCGCTCCTGCGCTCGGCGTGGTCGCGGGTGATCGCGTTCCTGGTCTCAGCCGGCCGGGTCATCATCGCTACCGCAACGGTCGTCTGGGTCCT
>JAHECE010000144.1 GCA_024641895.1 Actinomycetales bacterium | reverse complement strand
TATCGGTGGGCAGGCGCTGCGGGCGAGGCCGCGTGGGCAGGGGACGAAGTAGACCGCGCCGGCGCACGGGAGCTCGAAGTCGGGTCGGTCGATTCCGCCGTACCCGTGGCCGACGACGAACCCGCCGGGACGCGCGTCCCCGTCCTCGGGTTCGAGAAGCCAGCCATGGATCGTGAAGTCGTCGGTGGACCGGTAGCGGACCTCGCTGACGCGCATCCCGACCCGGGTGAAGTCGCACGGGCTGAGCTCGGGTGCGGGGTCGACGGCGAGGGCCTTGGCATAGCGGGCAGACCAGAACTCGACGTAGCCGGGAGGCTCCGCGGGTGGCTCGACCGCCAGCAGACCGTCGAGGTCGTAGCCGTATGTCGGGTCGAACTCGTAGCCGTGCTCCAGTTCGATCACCCTGACCTCTTCGGTTGCTCCGGCGGGCGCGCCCACCCCTTCAGGACGTGCGTGCTGATCCAGCGGACGGGGCCGGATCGTGCCGAGCAGGCCCCGGCGCACGCCCGGACGATGCTAGACCCCTCGCGGCGTGACGCCTCGCCCGCGTGCCGGTGCGCCGGGGTCGCCGCTAGGGTCGCCGTCGTGCCTCTGCATCGTGCCCAGGTCGACTCGACTGCCCTCGGGCGGCCTGCACGACTCTCCGTCGTCCTGCCCGACGCGCCGCCGCCGCCGTCCGGCTACCCGACGCTCTACCTCGTGCACGGGCTCGACGACGACGGCACGGCCTGGCTGCGCAACACGTCGATCGTCGCCGACGCGACGGCCCGCGGCCTCGCGCTCGTGCTGCCGCCGATCGGCGCGAGCTACGGCACGGACGAGGTGCATGGCGAGCGGTACTGGGAGTTCCTGTCCGAAGAGCTGGTGGCCTGGGTCGCGGGACGGTTCCCCCTCTCGGCTCGACGCGAGGACACCGCGGTCCTCGGTGTGTCGATGGGTGGTTACGCAGCACTCAAGTGGGCCCTGCGCAAGCCGGCGACGTTCGCGGCCGCGGCGACGCTCTCCGGCTCGCTCGACATCGCCGACCCGGGCCGGTACGCCCGTCGCCCCGAGATCATGGACAAGATCTTCGGCGGCCGAACGGTCCCTGGTACGCGCGACGACCTCTTCTGGCTGCTGGCGCAGCTGCGCTTCGTGCCGGGCCCGCTGCCCGAGCTGTTCGTTGCCTGTGGGGCGAGCGACGCGCACCTCGACGAGAACCGGCGGTTCCTCGCCGCCGCGGCACAGGTCCGAGGGCTGGCCGTCACCGAGAGCATCGGACCGGGCGACCATGACTGGGGCTACTGGCAGGGCGTGCTGGGCGAGGTCCTGCCGTGGCTGGAAACTGTCGGCTCGCGACGCGCGGGCCGTGGCGTCGCGGGTGCGCGACGCCGGCTCAGACGATGACGGGGAACGTGGCGAGTGTGGCCGTCCCGGCGACGAGCAGGACGATGGCGATGCCCAGGGCGATCCACTGCGTGGGGTGGCGCTTGAAGCGTCCGGAGACCGCGGCGAAGAACAGCACGACGGCGAAGAGCACGGTCAGGATCGTGTAGTTGTCCCCGATTTGGTTGTCCTCGAGGGCTACGGCGAACCTGGCGTCCGCTCGGGCGTCCGCCTCGGCGGACTCGAGGGTGCCCGGCGGCACATACACCTCGAGCCCGAAGGGTGCGTTCGTGGGTTGGCCGTCGGCGATCCATGCGTCGAAGGCGACCTTGAAGTGCGGGCTGAACCGCTCTTCGACGTAGTCGGCGAGGCGGGTGTCGTCCTCCGCGCGAGCCTGGACGTAGAGCCCCCAGATGGTGAGGTCCTTCTGGGTGTTGAAGTTGGCGACGCCCTGCTGTCGAGCGGCTTCGATGCGGTTGCTCGAGGCCTGGCTGAAGGCGATCGACATCTCGCCGCCCCACTTGGAGGACTCGAAGCCGGACCACGCCGTCAGGATGGCCGTGATCGAGAGCACGACCAGGACGATCGTCTCCCGGACGCGCTCGCTGGTCCACAGCGGGTGCCCCTCGGTGGCGCCGTCGTCCTCCTTGGGCGCGACTTCGTCAGCGGTCACTGCTGCTCCTCCTTCCAGACGGCGACGCCCACCGCCGGGTGATCCGGCGGCGGGCGTCGCGAGGTCTCACGCGCTCACACTGGGCTGCTCGCAGCGGACTGTGAGCTCAGCGAGGACCGGCCTCAGGCCAGGGCCTTGGCCTTGAGGCTCTGGTACTCGGCGGCCGTGATGGTGCCGGCGTCGAGCAGCGTCTTGGCCGAGGCGATCTGGTCGGCGGGTGAGCTGGCAGCAGCGACGGACTGGATGTACTGGTCCTGCTGCGCCTTGGCCCGGCTCAGCGAGGCGACCTGCCGCTCGGTCATGCTGCGGCCGCGCGCGATGAGGTAGCTCAGGACGCCCAGGAACGGCAAGAAGATGAGGAACGCGATCCAGAGGAACTTCG
The DNA here is from genome assembly GCA_024641895.1 of Actinomycetales bacterium. Taxonomy (GTDB): domain Bacteria; phylum Actinomycetota; class Actinomycetes; order Actinomycetales; family JAHECE01; genus JAHECE01. Next base: position 4,245 of record JAHECE010000144.1, on the reverse strand, counting down.
CGCCGCCGCCCAGCTCATGGTCGCGGAAGAGGTCGGTGATGATCGAGAAGATCAGGAAGAGGTACGCGATGAAGATGTAGCTGATGAAGATCAGCCAGATGAAGTCCCAGAAGGACACGGTGGGCTCTCTTTCGGATGAGGGTAGGTTCTGGCGCTTGGTGGTCGGCGCAGCCGGCTGACCTAGGTGCGCGGCTGGTTGAAATACTACAGCGCGCGCGTCTTGGACCCCGTATGGCGCCGTGTGGCGCGCGCCTCACGGGGTCGGCGCCAGGTCGGCGGCCGCTGGCCCGTGGGTCTCAGGCTGCTGGCGCTGCTGAAGGCGCGGGCTCCGCCGGGCCTTGCGGCACTCCGTGCACGAGCATCACGATGCTGACGAGGGCGATCCACGCCGGCATGACGTAGACCACCGGATGGCTGACGGTGACGGTGATGAATGAGGCGATCCCGGCGACATAGCTCAGGATGACGAGCCAGCGGGGCAGTGCGCCCGTCCTCAGGCCGAGGGCGGACGCCGACAGGATCACGAGCGTGCCGACCCTCGGCGTGAACAGGGACAGGACGATGGAGGCGAACCCTCGTGACATGGACGCGGCGCCGGGGTCCGGCGCGACGCCTGCAACCTCTCGCAGCACCGCAGGCGCCGCGAGCGCGGCCGCCCCGAGGAAGATCAGGCCCGCCAGCAGGATGCTGCCGCCGAGGAAGACCGTCCCGAACATCTTGGGTTCCTGGAGGCCCAGGCGCGCACGGATGACGCCGACGAACCAGAGGAAGCCGATGTTCCCTACGACGAGGACCTGGAGCAGCGCGACGGCGTTGAGCGAGGAGCCGCCGGTGGCGTAGAAGCGAACGACCTCGGCGCGCGTCGCGTCGAGGTCGGGGATGTCCGAGAGCCCCAGGATCGCCGTCGTCCAGCTGGCGGCGCACACGAGCCCCGCGATGGCGGCGGCCTGGAGCGACGTCCAGCGTCTGCGCGCTCGCTTCGAGGGCAGGAGCGGGTCGTGGCCGTGGGGCTGGGCTGTGGACATGGCTGGCCGCCTACTCGGTCGTCGGGAGGTCGCGCAGCGCGCGCGCACGGGCCAAGCCCGCACCGAGGGACTCACCGACCGTGGAGGTAGCGGCGAGCACGTTCTCCGCTCCTAGGTAGGCGAGCGCGCCGGTGTCGGACAGCTGGCTCATGACCCGGTCGCCGACCCCGGTGAGGACGAGGTGTCCCTCGACCTCGTGCAGGGATTTCGCGTACCGCGTCACGACCTGGATGAAGGTGCTCCCGAGCTCCTCCTTCCCGCGCAGGCGCAGGACGACGACGGCACCGCGGGACTCAGGCGTCACCACGGGGAGCTGGGCCTCGAAGATGGGCGCCGACGCGAAGAAGAGGCTTCCGTAGGTGTTGAGGACGACGACGTCACCGCCCTCGAGCTGCTCCGGCGGGGGGTCTTCGCGGGGGAAGGGCTGCCCCTCCGTGAAGGTCCAGCGGGAGACCTTGATGCGGTTCGACTGGCGCGCCACGTAGAGGATCACCGAGATCGCGACGCCCGCGAGCACGGCGTACTGCAGCGGGATGAGCAGGGTCAGCGCAAAGGTGGCTCCCATGACCGTTGCCTGGGTCCGACCCGTGCGCCAGACCATGGTCACCTGGGCGGGCTTGAGGGTGCGGAACCCGACGAGCATGAGCAAGCCGGCGAGAGCGGGCATCGCGATGTAGCCGGCGAGCTCGCCGAGGAGCAGGATCACGACGGCCATCACCGCGCCCGCGACGAGGTTGGCCAGCCGTCCGCGGGCGCCGGCTGCCCGCACGAGCGCAGTTCCGGACATCGAGCCCCCGACAGGCATCCCCCGCAGCAGCCCGGAGGCGAGGTTGGCGATGCCCTGGCCGCGGAAGTCTCCGGACACGTCGGGGTACTTCCCGTTCGGGTTCGGCACGGACTGGCTGATCGCGGCGCCCTGGATGAGGCCCACGAAGGCCAGGGACAGTGCAGGGACGAGCAGGGTCACGGCCAGCGACAACGACGGGAGGACGGGCGCGGGCAGCCGCGCGGGGATCTCGGCGATGTCGTTCACCGTGGCGACCGACTTCCACCCGAGGGCCGCCGCGAGGCCGGAGGTGAGGACGATGGCGACGAACAGGCCGAGCGGTCCGAGTCGGGTGCGCTCCAGGAGCAGGATCCCGCCGATGGTGGCCGCGCCGATGGCGAGCGTCCGGAGGTCGAGGAAGCGCAGGTGCAGGACGGTGTCCAGGGCGCGGGTGATCCGGTCCCCGGCGGGGCTGTCGTAGCCGGTGAACGAGGCCAGCTGACCGAGCACGATGTTGATCGCTACCGCGTTGATGAACCCGGTGAGCACGGCGTGGGGCACGAAGCGGAGCATGGAGCCGAGGCGCAGGAGCCCTGCGGCGAGCATGACGAGGCCGGTGAGCACTCCGAGCGTGGCCAGTGCCGCCGGGGCCTGAGGGCCCTCGCGCACCTGAGGCACGTCCGAGATGAGGACTGCCATCGCGCCCGTGGCCTGCACGGTCATGAAGACTGAACTTGTCGTGAGCGCCCCGGCAACCGTCCCGACGAGGTAGGCGTACAGCCCGGCCAGGGGGCTGAGCCCGGCCAGGAGTCCCCCGGCCAGACCGTCCGGAACGCTCACGAGGCCGAGGACGAGGCCTGCTCCGACGTCCTTGCGGCGTGATTCTCGACTCATCGGTCGCCGCACGCGGCGCATCCCGGCGTCCCGCTCGGTGCGGTGCGGCGAGGTAGGTGCGGGTTCACGGTGCCGAGGCTACGCGGCAGTCGCGACGCGCGGCACTGATACCGAACCGGCGTGCCGGGTGCGGGACGCCCGTCCTTCGTCCGGTCGCGACGCGCCCGCAGGGGACCGCGGACCTGCGGTGACGCGGGGGTCGAGCCGTACGATGAGCGGCGAGGCCCTCGAACCATCGGTCGGGGCCCGGTCGGCAGACGGAGCTGGTAGGCATGCGCACACTTCGGCACGTTCTTCTCGCGAGCACCGTCCTCCTCGTGACGGCGGCTTGCGGCAGCTCGGGCGACGGGTCCGGCGCAGCATCCTCCCAGGCCGGAGCCCTGGACATGGTCGGCAGCTGGCAGCTCGCGTCCGGGTCGACCGCGTCCGGAGAGATGCCGCTGGTTCCCGACGCGCCGGTGACCCTCGAGGTCGCTGCCGACGGCGCAGTCAGCGGCCGATCGGCCTGCAACCAGTACAGCGGGACCGCGACGGTCGACGGGGCCTCGCTGACTTTCGGTCCGCTCGCCACGACGCTGATGGCGTGCGAGGACGCCGTGATGGTGGTGGAGTCCGCGTACCAGCAGGCACTCGCCCAGGTCGACGCCGGCGCCCGGACCGCCGACGGCCTGGTCCTGACCGGGCCGGACGTCGAGCTGGTCTTCGCTCCGGTCGGCTGACGCGGAGCGCGAGGGCATGGCCCGCAACTGTGAGGTGGATGGCTGATGGGTGAAGCGATCGGCGACGTCTTTGCGCTCGGGGTCGGGATCGCGGTGAGCCCGGTTCCGATCGCGGCGGTCATCCTGATGCTGTTCTCGGGTCGCGCGAGATCGAACAGCGTGTCCTTCATGGTCGCCTGGGTCCTGGGGATCGCGGCGGTGACGACGGTCGGGTCGCTGATCCCTGGGCTGTCGACCGACTCGGGCGACCCGAGCACCGCGACCGGGTGGGTGAAGCTGCTCCTCGGGCTGCTCCTGATGCTGGCCGCCGCGCGGCAGTGGAGATCTCGGCCCAAGTCGGGTGAACAGGCCGCGGTCCCGGGCTGGATGAGCAAGATCGACACCCTGAAGCCGCCCGCTGCGGGTGGGCTCGGGTTCCTTCTGTCTGCGGTGAACCCCAAGAACCTGCTCCTCGCGCTTGCGGCGGGTGCCTCGATCGGCGCCGCCGACCTCGCCGGCGCGCAAGCCGTTGCCACGATCGCGATCTTCACGCTGATCGCTGCCCTGACCGTGCTGGTCCCGGTGGTCGGCTACCTGGTGGCGGGTGACCGGCTCGCCCCGACGCTCGGATCAGCCAAGGAGTGGCTGATCCGGAACAACGCCACGGTCATGGGGGTGCTGTTCGTCGTCTTCAGCGCGAGCCTGCTCGGCGACGCGTTCTCGATCCTGGCCGGCTGACCAGGCCCTCCGGGCCGCGGGGCCGCGGGGCCGCGGGGCCGCGGGGCCGCGGGGCCGCGGGGCCTCAGGAGAAGACGGCCTGGCGGAGCTCCTCGCGCGCCTCGCACGCGGCCTTGATCCGCTC
>JAHECE010000143.1 GCA_024641895.1 Actinomycetales bacterium | reverse complement strand
GACATCTTCTACTCCCACCGCCCGACCCCGAGCACCCCGGTCGAGGAGACGATGGGTGCCCTCGACACGGCCGTGCGCCAGGGCAAGGCCCTCTACGCCGGCATCTCGAGCTACTCCCCGGCCCAGACGCGGGCGGCGGCACGTGTGCTTGCCGACCTCGGCACGCCGCTGCTCATCCACCAGCCGTCCTACTCGATGTTCAACCGGCACGTCGAGCACGCCCAGCCGACCGACGCCCACCCGGGCGGCGAGAACCTGCTCGAGACGGTCGACGAGCTCGGCGTCGGCATGATCGTCTTCTCACCTCTCCAGCAGGGGCTCCTGACGAGTCGGTATCTCTCCGGCGACGTGCCCGCCGGCTCCCGCGCCGCCGTCGGCGGGCACCTCAAGCCTGAGCGGATCAACGAGACCTACCTCGGCCGCGCTCGGGCGCTCAACGAGATCGCGGCCGCGCGCGGTCAGTCGCTCGCGCAGCTCGCGTTGTCCTGGGTGCTGCGCGACAAGCGGGTGACCTCGGCGATCATCGGTGCGAGCTCCGTCGCCCAGCTCGAGGACAACGTGGCGTCGCTCGCGGGTGCCCCGCTGACCGACGACGAGATCGCGGCGATCGAACCGTTCGCCGTCGACGGCACCGCTCGTTGACCGACCTCGCCGGCCGGCCGGCCTTGCCGACCGACCTCTGCCGACGACCTCGTCGGCGCCGGCCGTCGTCAGGGCCCCGGGTCAGGCCGGGCCGCCGCCGGGCCCCGCACGCCGGTCGACGACGATGCCGGGCAGGAGGTCGTTCAGGTCATCCAGCGTGAAGAGGTCTGAGCCCGGGTGCCGGCAGGTGCCGGAGCCGCACGCGACCCCGAGGCGCGCGGCGCCGATCAGGGGCACGCCGCGCGAGAGCCCGGCCACGAGCCCGGCCACGGTGGAGTCTCCGGCGCCGACCGTGCTGATCACGTCGACCGGGGGAGCCGTGATCATCGCCTCCCGGCCGTCGTCGCCCACCACGTAGGCGCCGTCGCCGCCGAGCGAGACGACGATCGCGCCGACGCCGCGGCCGACGACGTCGCGAGCTGCCGCCGGCACGTCGAACGCGGGGTCGTCGCCGTCCGAGCCGACCAGAGCCGCCAGCTCCGACTTGCTCGGCTTCAGCACGGCGACCCGTGCGCTCACCGCCGCCGCGAGGGCGGCGCCAGAGGTGTCGACGACGAGCTTGCTCCCGCGGGCGGCGACGAGCTGCGCGACGTCGTGCACGAACTCCGGCGGGACCCCGGGCGGGAAGGACCCGGAGAGCACGACGTAGGGGGCGAGCTGGGTGAGCTCCTCCAGCCGGGTCAGCACGGGCGCGTACTCGTACTCGTGCAGAGGCTGCTGCGCGGAGATGATCCGGTAGTGCTGGCCCTCGGACCTGACCTGCAAGGTGATGGACGGACGGGTGTCGGACTGGACCCACACCGGGTGGACGTTGAGCCCCTCCCGCTCCAGGAGGGACAGGAGTGCCCGGCCGGTCGGGCCGCCGATTGTCATGATCGCCTCGACGACCGTGTCGAAGCGGCGCAGGGCCCGGGCGACCTGGATACCGCCGCCGCCGGGGTCCGTCTGGTCCAGGCTCGCGCGCAGCTTCTCCTCGGGGACCAGCTCCTCGACGGACATGGCGTAGTCGACGCTCGGGCTCAAGGTGATCGTTACGACGGACAGCGGCGCCTCGGTTTCCACACCAGCACGCTAACGAGCCCGGGCGGTCCTGTCGCGTACTCGCGCCACGAGGGTCGCGACGACGATTGCGCCGGCCGCGACGAGGGCGGCCACGGCCGTCGGGGTCGAGCCGAGCTCCCCGCTGAACCGGGCGACGGCGAGCCACGCGAGGCCCCAGACCATGGCGAGCGCCACGGACCAGCGTCCCCGGCCGTAGGCGGCGAGGGCGACGCCGACGGCCCCCGCGACGGCGACCACGACCACGGCGGTCACGGTCGCCGCAACCCCGAGCGGCTGCCCCGAGGCGTCGGCTCCGCCGAGGCCCGCAGACGCGAGCCAGGCGGTCACGTTGGCGACGGTCGCGACGGCGACCCAGCCGAGGTAGAGCCCCATCGTGCCGTCGAGCAGCACCGCTTCGACCCGGCCGTTCGGGCGGCTCCCGACGCAGGACCGGAACACTGCTGCCAGCACCGCGAGCAGCGCCCCGATGAGGACGACGCTGACGCCCAGCCAGCCGGCCTGGATCGACAGGATCCAGGCGCCGTTGAGCAGGAACGACCCGAGAACCAGGAGGTCGAGGCTCGCCAGGCGCGCGTTCGCCCGCTGCGCGGGAAGTGCCTGCCAGGCCGCGAGCGCCACCAGGCCCGTGTAGACGACCGACCAGATCCCGAAGGCCGGCCCGGCGGGGGCCAGAGGAGTCGCGTCGGAGGCAAGGGCGCCGCCTGCTGCTTCGGCGATCGGCGTGCCGCCGAAGGCCCCGGAGCCGATGGCGGAGGCGACGAGCATCACGGCGGCGCCGACGGCCAGCGTGGCGCGGCGCCCGACGCTGCGCACGGCGGCGTCCCTCACGAGCGCAGGAGGACCACGTCGAGCCTGCGCGGTCCGTGCACGCCCTCGACCCGGGTGAGCTCGATGTCGCTCGTGGCGCTCGGACCGGAGATCCACGTCTGCGGCCGAGCCGGGGAACGACCCAGGACGGCGATCGCCTCGGGCACCGTCTGCACGACCTGCCCGGCCCGCACGATGCACACGTGCCGGTCGGGCAGGAGCGTGATGATGCGGCGACCCTGGTCCGGTCCGGCGTCGAGCACGATGGTGCCGGTCTCCGCGATCGCTACCCGAGCCCCGGTCAGGACGACCTCGACGGACTCCAGCGCCTCGGTGCTCAGGGGCACGGTCGGGGCGTCCGTGCGGACCGCCACGCCCGCGCCCGCGGCGGCGGTGACCCAGGCGGAGTCGAGCCACGGAGGGACGACGGCGGTGCGCACGCCGGCGAGCACCCGGCGCAGGGCGGCCGGCAGCTCCGAGGCGTCGGCGACCTCGTGGACGACGGCGCGGTAGTCGGCGAGCCGGTCCGTCAGCATCTCGATCAGGGCGGGCGATCCCGGCTCGTGCACTCCGGTGCTGCGGTAGTGGCGGACGACGGCGTCTGCGGCGGAGGGCCGCCCGACGGTCGTGGCCGGGTCTTCACCGGTGCCACCGACTGCGACACCGTCCGGTCCGGCGAGCGCGGCGCGGATCCGGTCGAGCACCTCGGTGCGGGCGTCGGTCGTCGCCTTGTTGCGCCTGCGCCTCATGCCTCGTCTCCATCGCCACGGGTGCGTGACCACCAGTCTCGGAACGTCTCCTCGGGCGGCGCCGGCAGGTCTCGGGAACGGGTCCACAGCGAGCCCGGGAACGGTACGGACCGGATCTTGCCGTCGCGGGCGAGGAGGCGCCCGAGCCGAGCGGATCGGGCCGCGGGGGCGAAGCGCTTGGCCGAGGACATCGCCCAGGACGCCCCGCGCATCGCCACGTCCCACGCGCCGGGCAGGATACGACGGCGGTCGCCGTCGACCTGGCGGGCCCTGAGGTCGACGAGCAGCGCCGGGATGTCGATCTTGACGGGGCACACGTCGTAGCAGGCGCCGCACAGGGTCGAGGCGTAGGGCAGCGACGAGCCGGGATCGCCGTGCCCGGCCGCGCCGGTGAGCTGGGGAGTCAGGATCGCCCCGATCGGGCCCGGGTACACCGAGCCGTAGGCGTGCCCGCCCACCCGCTCGTAGACCGGGCACACGTTGAGGCAGGCGCTGCAGCGGATGCAGTGCAGGGCCGCTCGGCCGACGTCGTCCGCCAGGGCCCGTGTGCGCCCGTTGTCGAGGAGGACCAGGTGGAAGGCCTGCGGGCCGTCGCCCTTGGTCACCCCGGTCCACATCGAGGTGTACGGGTTCATCCGTTCGCCCGTCGACGAGCGCGGCAGCAGCTGCAGGAACACCTCGAGGTCCCGCCACGTGGGCACGAGCTTCTCGATGCCCATGACCGTGATCAGCGTCTCGGGCAGCGTGAGGCACATCCGGCCGTTGCCCTCGGACTCGACCACAGCCAGCGTCCCCGTCTCGGCGACGGCGAAGTTCGCGCCGCTGATGGCCACCTTTGCGCGCAGGAAGGTGCGGCGCAGGTGGAGCCGGGCGGCCTCGGCCAGCTCGGCCGGCGCATCCGACAGCTCCCGCGGTACGTCGTCCATCCGGGCGAGGAAGATCTCCCGGATCTCTGCCCTGCTGCGGTGGATCGCGGGGACGAGGATGTGCGAGGGCATGTCGCCCGCGAGCTGCACGATGAGCTCGGCCAGGTCGGTCTCGACGGCCTCGATGCCTTCCTCGGCGAGCGCCTCGTTCAGGCCGATCTCCTGCGTGGCCATCGACTTGACCTTGACGACCTCGGTCTCGCCGGTGGCCTTCACGAGATCGGCGACGATCCGGTTGGCCTCCGCAGCGTCCCGGGCCCAGTGGACCGTGCCCCCGCGGGCCGTCACCTGTTCCTCGAGCTGCAGGAGGAGCTCCGGCAGCTCTGCCATGACCCGCGTCTTGATCGCCCGCCCGGCGTCGCGCAGCTCCTCCCAGTCGGTGACCTCGCCGACGACGGCGGCGCGCTTGCCGCGGATGGTGCTCGTCGCCCGGGCGAGGTTGCGACGCAGCTGCCGGTCGCCGAGGGCTTCCGCAGCGGCCTCCGGGAAGGTCGGGCCCCAGCGCAGCGGATCGGCCGGATGCGCGCCGTGCCCGCTGGTCTGTGCTGCGCCCTTGGGCGCCCAGACGCCCGGCATGCCGAGGTCGACGCTCACCAGGCACCTCCGACGGCAGCAGGCGTCTCGCGAGTGCTGGCGAGGATCTCGGCGAGATGCATCGTCGTGACGCCCGCGCCCTCGCGGCTCAGACCGCCGCCGATGTGCATGAGGCAGGAGTAGTCGCCCGCCGTCACCACCTCGGCGCCCGTGGAGCGGATCGCCGCCACCTTGTCCTCCAGCATGGCGGTCGACGTCGGGGCGTTCTTGAGGGAGAAGGTCCCGCCGAATCCGCAGCATGTCTCGGCGGAGGGCAGGTCGACGAGCTCCAGGTCCTCGACTGCCCTCAGCAGCCGCTGGGGACGGTCGCCGACGCGGATCATGCGCAGGGAGTGGCAGGTCGGGTGCAGCGTGACCCGGTGCGGGAAGTAGGCGCCGACGTCGACCGTGCCGAGGACGTCGACCAAGAGCTCCGAGAGCTCGTAGGTGCGATCCGCGACCCGGGCGGCGCGGGTGGCCAGGGCCTCGTCGCCGAGTCTGCTCGCGACCATCGCCTGCTGGTGCCGGATCGAACCCGTGCAGGAGCCCGACGGGACGACGACGGCGTCCCAGGCGCCGTCGAGCACCGGCTCGAAGGCCTCGACGTGGTTGCGGATCACCGGGAGCGCCTCGGTGAAGTAGCCGGTGTTGACGTGCATCTGTCCGCAGCAGGCCTGGCCCTGGGGATAGACGACCTCGTGCCCGAGACGCTCGAGCAGCTCGACGGTGGCCCGCGGTGCGCGCGGGAACATCGCCTCGCCGATGCAGGTCGCAAGGAGCGCGATGCGCACGAGGGCCTCCCTTGGACCACGAGCAGGTGGATGGTCCACGGTAGCCGCCTGTCCCGGCCCGGTCGCGGGGTTCGCGCCAGGAGCCCGCGCCGACAGCCGCACCGTCGCGGACGTCGGTGCCGCTTGCTAGCCTCACAGCACGTGTCCAGGTGATCGGTGCTCCCGGCACCCCGGCGCCCTGGCCCGCGCGGGGAAGGGGTTGGTCGTGTACCCGGTGCTGTTCACCGTGGCCGGCGTCCCCGTGCCGACGCACGGCTTCTTCGTCTCGCTCGGCTTCGCCGTCGGCCTCGGCGTCTTCCTCGTCGAGGCGCGCCGCCGCAGGGCCTGGGACGACCGCCTCCTGCCGGTGCTCGCCGGCATCGTGGTCGGGGGCGCGCTGGGCGGGCGGTTCGCGAGCGTGATCGACTCTGCCGCGAGCAACGGGCTCGACGGCCTCATCTGGGCGTGGCTGTACGGCGGCCGGAGCATCCTCGGCGGGCTGACGGGCGCCTACCTGGGTGCTCTTGCCGGAAAGCGGCTCGGCGGCTATGAGGGTCGCACGGGCAACCTGTTCGCCCCCGCCGTGGCGCTCGCACTCGCCGTCGGCCGCATCGGCTGCTTCCTCACCGAGGCGCCGGGACGGCCGACCGACCTGCCGTGGGGTATCACCGTCACCCCGGACCAAGCGGCCGTCATCCCGCAGTGCCCGGGGTGCGTCGCGGGAGTCGCGATGCACCCCTCGTTCCTCTACGAGATCGGCTTCCTGCTCGCCGCCTTCGTGGCGCTGCGCTGGCTCCGCGATCGCGTCACGGCCCCCGGGGAGCTCTTCCCGCTCTTCCTGGCCGCCTATGCCCTGTTCAGGTTCGGCGTCGAGCTCACCCGGGCGAACCCGATCCTCTTCGCAGGCCTTACCGGGTCGCAGGTCTTCATCGCTCTCGCCTCCCCGCTGTTCGTGACCCACCTCGTCCGGGAGAAGCGCCGAGGCACCTACGCCGGGCTGCGTTCTTCAACCTCCAGCATCGTCAGGGGTATCGCATGACTCAGCCGCCGTACGAGCCGCCGTCCGCGCAGGAACCCGACGAGCCGACCCCGTCCGAGGGAATGCCTCCGCCGCCTGCGCTTCCCTACGGCCCGCCGCCGCCCGAGCCCGTGGCGCCCT
>JAHECE010000142.1 GCA_024641895.1 Actinomycetales bacterium | reverse complement strand
GCCGGCGCGCGCCTGGTGGCCGGTGCGGCCCTCTCGGCGCCGCCGGTCGACGATGCGGCCGACACCCGGACCCGCGTCGAGCTCGGCGAGGCGCGGTCGCACATGTCCGCCTACATCACGTCCCTGCACACGCGACGGCCCGCGTGGGGCGTCTCGGCCTACGACGCGCTCCAGTCGTTGGGCGCCCTGAGCTCGCGGCACGTCAGCCCGCGCACGAAGGTCCGCCTCGACTCGGCGACGGTGCGGGCACTGTCCGGCAACGAGCGGGCGAGCGCCGCCGACGCCCTCGTCCGAGCCGCCGAGCTGGGCGCCTTCTCACTGCGCCCCGAGGACACCCCCTGGTACGGCGCAGGCCTCACGGACCCGGTCCGAGCGCGGGAGACCGTGACGCGAGTGCGCAGCCTGGGCGAGCGGAGCCTGCCGGCTCTGCGGCGCCGGATCGCCGACGTCGCGAACCAGACCGGCCTGGAGCGTGCCGATCGGCTGCGGATCTGGGGCGACCAGCTCGAGCTCCTCCAGGGCGTGCACGCCGCGCTGGACACGTTCCTCCCGGTCGCGTTCGAGCGTTCGGTCGACGACCTGGTCGCTGCCACGGCGAGCCGCGAGTGGCGGGCCGTCAACGGCGTCGAGATGGGCTGGTTCATGCGGCGGCGCCTGCGCAAGGCGGCCAAAGAGCTCGTCCGGCCGGGCCGCGGCCTCGCGGACCTGCACGGCGCTCTCGCCTCCGTCCAGGCGCAGCGGGAGTCGTGGCGAAGGCACAGCCAGCTCGGCGTCTGGCCGCGGGTGCCCGAGGGCCTCGCCGAGGCCGTCGCGGAGTACCGCGCCGTCCTCGAGGACGTCGCTGCGCTCGAGCAGGTGCTCAGCACGACGCCCGACGGCGCCGACCTCGAGGGTTCGCTGCTCGTCGACCTCGAGGCCCGGATGGGCAGGCTCGCGGCCGACGCGGCCGCCCTCGAAGAGCTGCCCGAGCGCACCCGGGTGCTGGACAGCCTGCGCGGTCTCGGCCTCGGCACCCTCGTGGCCGACCTCGCCGAGCGGGCCGTGCCCGCCGAGATGGTCAAACCGGAGCTCGAGCTCGCCTGGTGGAGCTCGGTCTTCGAGGAGATCCTCCGCGCGGACCGCGCCCTGGCCGGCTACGACGGCGAGACGCTGGGCGCGCTCGCCGACCGGTTGCGCGAGCTCGACCTCGAGCAGCTCGACACCCTGCCCGGGCCCGTCCTGCGCTCCGTCGTCCAGCGCCGCCACGAGGCGCTTCTCGCGACCAGCACGTCGACGCGCGAGCTGCTTCGCGACCTGGCCAACGAGCGGGTCCGCGACGTCCGGGAGGCTGTCCACTCGCTCGGCGACCTCGCCGCACGGCTGCGGCCCTGCTGGCTCGTGGCGCCGATGCAGGTGCCGCAGCTCCTCGACCCGGACCGCTCGGTCGACCTCGTCGTGCTCGACGCCGCGCAGCACCTGCCCGTGGAGCAGGCCATCTCGGCCATCTCCCGGGGCGCGCAGGTCGTCGTCGTCGGCGACTCCCGCCGGGCGGCACTGAATGCGGAGGGCGCTCCGCAGCGGATCGTCGACGCACTGGCCGGCGTCCTGCCGTCGGTGACGCTGAACGCCGATCGCGTGGTGCGCGAGCCCGCGCTCATGGCGTTCCTCGGTGATCACGGCTACGCGGACGTCATCCGTTCGATCCCGACCCCGCAGACCCGGTCGGCGCTGCGGCTCGAGGTCGTCGACGGGTTCGGGATGCCCGCGCCCGGCTCGGCCGTCGTGGAGAGCGTGCAGAGCGAGGTCGACCGGGTCGTCGACCTCGTGATCGAGCACGCGCTGACCCGGCCCGACGAGAGCCTCGTGGTGCTCACCGTCAGCGTCCGGCACGCCGACAGGGTCCGGGAGGCCGTGCGCTCCGCGATCGCCGACAGCCCGGCCGTCCGCAACTTCTTCGCCCGCAACCGACCCGAGCCGTTCGCCGTCCTCGAGCTCGACTCGGCCGCCGGCGTGCGACGCGACGCCGTGCTCCTGACGTTGGGCCTCGGCAAGACGCCGCACGGTCGCGTGATGCACCGCTTCGGCCGTCTCAGCGACCCGGACGGCGCGGGCCTGCTGATCGACGCGATCGATGCGTGCCGCCGTCGACTGACGGTCGTCAGCTGCTTCGCGCCCGGCGAGCTCGACCGGTGGCGCCTGCGCACGCCCGGTCCGTTGCTCCTGGCCGATCTTCTCGAGGCCGCCGAGGCCGGCGGCGCGCTCGCTGCGTCGGTCCCGGGGGAGGGCGAGGCGGACCGGCTCCTGGTCGACCTCGCCGAGCGGCTCAGCCAGCTGGGGCTGAGCGTCACCCCGCGCTACGGCGTCCCGGGTGGGATGCGGATCCCGCTCGTGCTCGGTCACCCCTCGCAGCCCGACGAGCTGCTGCTCGCCGTCCTCACCGACGACGACGAGTACGTGGGCCAGGCCAGCCTGCGCATTCGGGACAGGCACGACGTGCAGCGGCTCGCGGACCGTGGCTGGGGTGTGCACATGGCGTTCTCGACCGCGGTGTTCCTCGACCCGCAGGCCGAGGCCGAGAACGTGCTCGAGTCGGTCCGCCGTGTGCTGCGGCAGCGTCGCGCCCAGCCGCTGGACTTCCTGCCGCCGGCGCCTCGGGTGTCCCCGTGGTTCGCCACCGGGCAGGAGGCCGACGACGCGGCGTATGCCGTGCTCGAGGTCGAAGACGTTGCGGCGGCCGAGGTCGAGGACGAGAGGCCGGACGCCGATGTGCTCAGCCCGGCCGAGGAACCGGACGGCGACGCCGTGGCTGCGGACGCTGCGCGCACCGACGCTGCCCCCGAGGCCGAGACGCCCGAGGGCGGCTGGGTCGACCCAGCCGGGGTCGACGCCGCTGTCGGAGCCGCCACCTCTGTCGGAGCCGCCGAGGCCGAGGCGAGGTTCGGCGACGAGGCCGAGGTAGGGGCCGAGGTCACCGGGATGGCTGCCGAGATCGCGCAGATGGAAGCGGCGCTGCTGGCGATGGAGGCCGCGTTCGGGGACGCCGGCGCGCCTGCTGGGGATGCCCAGAACGAGCGGGTGCCCGCCGCGTCGGCTCGGCCCGGGTCGGTTCAGGAGCCGGGTGCTGCTGAGGCCGCGGTCGGGTCGGTCGAACTCAGGGACGAGGCCGGAGTCACCTCCGTCCCGGGCGCCGGGACGGAGGTCGCGTCGGACGGGGTCGTGGAGCCCGGGGTCGCGTCGGACGGGGGCGTGGAGCCTGGGGGCGCGGGGAACGTGGTGCTCGAGAACACGAACGTCCGCAGCACGTCGCACGAGAACTCGTCGCTCGAGAACGCAACGTCATCCGGATCCGGCCATGACGCCGGGGACCTCGAGGCTGGCGCGGTGCCCGACAGCTCGACGACGGACGGGTCCGCAGACGCCGACCGCGGCTACCGGACGCCCGTCGTCGTCGTGCCGGTGCTCGACGACGACGAGCTGGCCGGTGGCCACGACGACGAGGACGAGATGCTCGACGTGGCAGGCCTCGAGGTGCACCTGGGCGTTGAGAATGCCGCCCGAGGCGCCGCTGCCGTCGACGCGGACGAGGTCGGCGTGCCGTCGCGGGGCGCCTCGTCGTGACGGACAGGCCGCCCGCAGAGAAGCCCGAGCCTGGGCCCCGCGCTTCGGACAGCCCGGTGATCCCGGATCGTGCGGGCGAGGACAGCCCGCAGTCCTGGGGGGATGACAGCGAGGGCCCCGATGCCAACGACGAGCGGCTCCTGCGGGACCGCCCGCCGCACTGGTGAGGCCCGGGCTCTAGCGACCTACCAGCCGGTGGGCGGGTGAACCCGTCCTCAGGAGGCCGAGCCCTTGCCCTGCGCGGCGAGCAGGTCCCGGATCTCCTTGAGGAGGATGACGTCGTCAGGTGTCACGGGGGCCGCCGCCGGCTCCTCGGGCTTCTTGGTTCGCTCCGCCAGCTTGTTCATCGGGACAACGATCATGCTGTAGACGGCGAGGGCGATCAGCAGGAAGTTCAGGACGGCGGTGAGGAACACCCCGGGCAGGATGCTCGAGTCGTTGATCGTGATCGTCCAGATGTTGTCGAGGTTCGGCTGACCGAAGATGGCTCCGATCAGCGGGTTGAGGATGCCGTCGACGAACGCGGTCACGACGGCGCCGAACGCGGCGCCGATGACGATGCCGACGGCCAGGTCGACGACGTTGCCCCGGAGGATGAACTCGCGGAAGCCTTTGACGAGACTGGTCATGAACGCATCCTTCTTCGGTGGGTGGCGGCCGTGCGTCGGCCTGTCACAGGCCGTCCGCGACGAGGACCACGCTCAGTGGATCCCAGGTGCTCGCACCCGCGAGAAGCGTAGCGACTTCCGGTGTCGTCGCTACCAGAAGCAGGGGGCCGAGGGATGCGCCGACGTCCACGGCTGCGGGCGTGTCGGAGCTCGTCCTCGCCATGACGAGCACCCGCCGCGCGAGCACTCGCGGGGCGCCGCCGTCGGCGGGTGCCTGGATGACGTCGATCCGATCCCCCGCGTGCAGGAGGCCGGCGACCTCAGAGTCCGCCAGCCGCACCGGGACCACGGCGGTGCCGGGCGGTGCGCCGGCCGTGAGGCCGGGGCCGATCAAAACGCTCGAGGCCAGCGGGAAGCCGGGTGGCAGCGCCACCGCCAGCCTCGAGCCGACGACGGTCGCGGGGTCGTCCAGGGCTCCCTCGGGCGCGAGGCCCGCCGGTACGTCACGTGTGGCGACGTCCCCGGCTCCGAGCAGCGAACCTGCCGGCATCGCCGCCGCGAGCACGACGACGTGCTTGGTCGGCGGAGGGTCGAGGCGAGACTCTTCGACGACGACGATCGCGACGCTCGCGAGAGCCAGCGCCACGACGAGGTGTCGTCGGCGCCACAGGACCACGCGGAGCCGCCGTCGCGCACGCGTGAGTCGCCGCCGTCGGACGTCGGAGGGCTGCAGGCCGGTCTGTGTCATGTGCGGGGACGCTAGGAAGCGGCGCAGGGACGCGCCTGACACGCCGTGCCCGTTGTGGGTGTCGCGGAACCCGGTGGGCTGTGGAGGAAGCGGTGCGACAGGTGCGGTCGCCCCGCATCAGGCGGCGGGCGTCGCCGAACCCGACCCGCTGCCGCTCGATCCCGCGGACCCGGAAGCCGCGGCCGGAGACCCGCCGCTGGACGACCCGCCGCCGCCGCCGGAGACGGCGGGCGTGGGCGAGGTCGTGGGCCTCGACGAGTCCGTACCGGCCGCCGACGGGGTGCTCGCCGGCTTGCCGGAGCCCGCCGGCTTGCCCTTGTGGGCCGCGCGCGAGTCGTTCCGGTAGAAGCCCGAGCCCTTGAAGACCACTCCTACCGGGGAGAAGACCTTCCGCAGGCTCTCCTGCTCGCACTCGGGGCACGTGGTGAGCGCCTCGTCACTGAACGACTGGCGGACATCGAACGCGTGCTCGCACGCGGAGCACGCGTAGGCATAGGTCGGCACGGGAACCTCCACGTCACGAGGAGGCCGTCGCGGCGAGCCCGGCATCGCCGGCCGCGCGCTGGCACTCTCACATCAGGAGTGCCAATCGTACTCGGATCGCGGCGTGTCCCGTCTTCGTCCGAGAGGGCGGATACCCTCGGTGCGTGCCTGAGACTCCTGGACGTCCCGTGCTGCGCACCGTCTTCGTCGTGGTCGCGGTCGTGGTCGTGGTCTCTTTGCTCGCCGTGGCCGGGGCGGCCGCCGTGCTGATCCGACGGCCGCTGCCGACCTACGACGGCGCGATGAGTCTGGACGGCCTGCGTGCGGAGGTCGACGTCGTCCGAGACGAGCGCGGTGTCCCGCAGATCTACGCCGAGGACGTGCGCGACCTGTTCCGAGCCCAGGGCTACGTCCACGCCCAGGACCGCTTCTTCGAGATGGACTACCGGCGGCATGTCGCCTCGGGCCGGCTCGCTGAGCTGATCGGGCCGCAGGACGGTGCGCTCGAGTCGGACGCGGTGATCCGCACGCTCGGCTGGCGGCGAGCGGCCGAGGCCGAGCTGCCGCTCCTGAGCGTGCAGACCAGCGCCTACCTCACCGCCTACGTGGCCGGGGTGAACGACTACCTCGAGGGGCGCGAGGCAAGCCGGCTCGGGGTCGAGTACACCGTGCTGGGCGTGACCACGAGCCTTGCGGACGTCGAACCATGGACCGAGGTCGACTCCCTCGTCTGGCTCAAGGCCCTGTCCTGGGACCTGAGCAACAGCTACGAGTCCGAGGTCGAGCGCAGCGCGCTCTACGAGGTCCTGCAGAACGTCGACCAGGTCGACGAGCTGTTCCCCGCCTTCCCCGAGGCGATCCACGCTCCGATCATCGGCGGCAGCTCGGACTTCGTCGCATCGCAGGTCAGCAGCTCCGAGCCCAGGGGTGCGGTCGTCGGCTCGCAGGCCGGTGGAGTGCTCGCAGGCTCGTCGACGGCGCCGACTGTCGACGAGGCAGCCGCGCCGACCGCAGCCCCGCCGGGCGCGAGCCCGCAGCAGGCGCAACCGGCGGACGGCGGTCTGCTCGGCGTCGCAGGGCTGTCGGCGGTCGCCGCCGCCGGAGAGGCGTTACGCGCCGTCCCCGAGCTCGTGGGCCAAGGCGCGGGCATCGGGTCGAACTCCTTCGTCGTCTCGGGCGACCTCACGGCGAGCGGAGCGCCGCTGCTCGCCGTCGACCCGCATCTCGGTGCCACGGTGCCGGGGCCCTGGTACCAGGTGGGCCT
>JAHECE010000141.1 GCA_024641895.1 Actinomycetales bacterium | reverse complement strand
GATCTGGGCGGAGCAGAATCGTTGGAATCCCGCCGTTCTAGCGCCTGACCAGGACCCCGTCGAGAGTTCGGGACGAAGAGGTCGTGGGTTCAAATCCCGCCACCCCGACCGGTGAGAGGATGCGCCTGATCTGCGAAAACGCGGAACTGGCGCCTCTTGTGCTGCCCCGGTTCTTCACTGGAGGTGTGGGCAGATTGTGGACACGGCTCGGGCATCCGGACTCGATGGGGGACACCGTCGCCCAACCAGGTGCAGCGTTCGAGCCCCGGCTCGCCGTCACCGCCTTCAACCAGTGGGACTCCCCCTGGGGTTGTTTGCCCTGGTCGGGGCGCTATGGGGCCAAGGCAAGCGCGACGTCGATATCGCGCTGAGGCCCTGGAAGCAGGACCCGACACGGAGCCCTTAGGCGTCAGCCTCGACATCTCCCTCGTCCGCAGAGAGCGTCGCACCGTCGGCGACGTGACCCTTCGGCCACCTCCCGGTCGCGCGGCCCCGCTGTCTCGACGACGGCGCAGCGGCCACCGTCGACCCACGGGCCGGGCGTCACGAGACGTCACGCGTCGCGGCGGATCTGTGCGACGAAGGCGCCGCCCTGGCCGCGGACGACGCCGTCAGGATCGATGAAGCGTCCGAGCCGGACGATGCCGTTCCAGTAGCCGACGTCCCGGTAGTAGAGGACCAGGACACCGGCGGGCTCGTAGTAGCCGATGTCGTAGGGCTCTGGGTCGTCGCCCGCCGGGACGCCCGTCATGCTCAGCGGGCGCGGCAGTGCGGCCGTCTTCTCGACCTGACCGTAGTCGTCGAACTCGAGAGTCAGCGGGAGCTGGCCGGCGAGGTCCTGAGCGGTCGGGTTGCCCCACAGATGCGCCTGCAGGACGGCGCCGTCGATCGTGATCGTCACTGGGATCCGTTCGTGCACGGCTTCGTCACCTTCCGGGGTGTTGGCAGGGGTCGATTCGGCGTCGGAGTTCGTCGTCGGGTTCCCGGGTGCCGGACCGTCTGCGGGGACGGCACTGTGATCCGAGCCGCACGCACTGATCACGAGGACCACGACGGCGAGCAGGACTGCGCGGGCGTGCCGGGTCGAGGCCCGGTGCGGGCTGCGCGCGTGCGCGACGACGTCGTGACGGTCACGGATCACGGCACGGGCCGCAGCCGGGCCGGGCCGCGGCCGGGCCGAGCCCGTCGCTCGAGCCGGTGATCAGGATGCGAGCCATCCGAGAACACCTCAGCCGGTCACGGTGGGCCGGGGCCGGATCTCGAGCGTCGTCGCGCGGGGCTCGGCGGCGAGCATGGGCGGCAGGTACCTGCTGTTCGCGTACTTGGCGCGGTAGGCGTCGTCGACCGCGACGGACAGCGTGGGGTCCGCGGGGGCGAACCTCACGTCGTGGGTCGCGCCCGCGACCCTGACCTGACCCGCACGCTGCGCCATCGCCGCCTGGTACCAGCGCGACCGTGGCCCGTTGTAGGGGCGCACGAACAGCCGACCATCGACCACGACCGACCAGATCCACGTCGGCGTCCCCGGCGTGCGGCCGTCCTGCCGGAACGGCGCGACGTGCAGGTCATCGGCCCGGGCGATCCGGTCGAGGGTCTGCGGGGTCCAGCCGTCCATGCCATTCCTTCCGGATGAGTCACGCTGCGCGGGCGTGCGGGCACGTCTCACGTCGAGTCGACGGCCCCGGCGACGCCGCCCCGGACGGGGCGCCCCGGCCTGGGTCCACCGCCAGTCAACAGCGGCGACGGGCGGCGAGGGAGTCATCCTCGTGAGGTGTACTGGCAGGGCGTCCCACCCCGCGGCACGGGGATCTACGGTGGAGGACGTGGACAACCGCGCCGAGGTCCGTGAGTTCCTCACCTCTCGTCGAGCCAAGATCACCCCCGAGCAGGTGGGCCTTCCCACGCACGGGCAACGCCGGGTGCCGGGACTGCGTCGCAGCGAGGTCGCCTCCCTGGCCGGGGTGAGCATCGAGTACTACGCCAGGCTCGAACGCGGCACCCTGGCAGGGGTGTCCGCGAACATCCTGGACGCGATCGCCCGCGCGTTGCGGCTCGACGCCGCCGAGCGGGCGCACTTGTTCCACCTCGCCCAGGCCGCGGACGGCACCGCCGCGCTCGTGCGGCCCCGGCGTCGCCCGAGCACACGCTGGTCGACCCGTCCGAGCCTGCAGTGGACGCTCGACGTCATCACGGCCGGTCCGGCGATCATCGGAAACGGCCGCCAGGACCTGCTGGCCGCCAACGCCCTCGGGCGGGCGTTCTACTCCGAGGTGTACGCCGACCCCACCGCCCCGCCGAACTTCGCCCGGTTCACCTTCCTCGACACCGCCGCGCGACGCTTCTTCCCGGACTGGGACCTCGCCGCCGACATGTGCGTCGCCAACCTGCGCACCGCCGCCGGCCAGGACCCCCACGACAAGGACCTCCACGACCTCGTCGGAGAGCTGACCACCCGCAGCGAAGACTTCGCACGACGCTGGGGCGCCCACAACGTCCGCACCCACGGCACCGGCGTCAAGCACTTCCACCACCATGTCGTCGGCGACCTCACCCTCGCCTATGAAAGCCTCGACCTGGTCGCCGAACCCGGGCTCAGGATGACCATCTACGCCGCCGAACCAGCCTCACCCACCGAGCACGCCCTGGCCCTGCTGGCCTCCTGGGCGGCGACCACTCAGGACGCCGACGCGAGGAGCACGTCCCGCTGACCAGCGGACCCCGGGACACGCGGCGCCGGCAGGAGATCTCCCACCAACGGAAGGAACGAGCATGTCCACCATCGCCATCGTCGGAGCCGGCCCCGGCGTCGGAGACGCCGTCGCGCGCCGGTTCGGGCGAGAGGGCTTCGCCGTCGCCCTCATCGCCCGCGACCAGGCCAAGCTCGACGCACTCGCGGCCGACCTGCACGCCAGCGGAATCACCGCCCGCGGGTTCGCCGCCGACGTCCGAGACACCGCGACGCTGACCCGGGCCCTACAAGACGCCGCCGACGCCCTCGGCCCGATCGACGTCCTGCAGTACAGCCCGATCCCGCACCGGGACTTCCTCAAGAACGTCCTCGAGACGAGCCTGACCGACCTGCGAGCGGCCGTGGAGTTCTCCATCTTCGGGCCCGTCGCCGCCGTCCAGCAGGTCCTGGGCGGGATGCAGGCCCGCGGGCAGGGCACGATCGTGTTCATCAACGGCGGGACGTCGGTGCGGCCCCGTCCGAACTACGCCGGCACGTCGGTCGCGTTCGCCGGTGAGAGCGCCTACGCCCAGATGCTCCACGACGCACTCGCGGGCCAGAACATCTATGTCACACAGCTCGTGATCCCCGGCGCGATCACCCGCGAGAACCCGCGCAGCAGCCCCGACGCCGTCGCGGAGCGGATCTGGGACCTGCACACTCGGCGTCAAGGGTTCCGGCACTTCCTCACGCCCATGGACCCCACCCCGCCCGCGTAGCCTCCGCGTCCAGCGACGATCGTCCTCCTCGCAGCGGCCGGCAGCGACCTGGCGATGTCCGCCGCCGGTGCGGGCATCGCCGCGCCTCGGGCTCGCGACTTGTTCCCGCTCGTCATCGATCGTGGGTTGCTGCTGTCCTCCGGGAGGCCGGACCTGGCGATGGCGCGCGCCTCGCTGGTGCTCGGGCTGGCCGCTGGGATCAGTCGTCGCGGTGAGCACCGCGATGCTGCTCATACCCCTCATCGCGGGACTCGGCATCGTTGGCGTCCTGGGCTCCCGGCCCCGCAACCCCGGAGGCACCCGACGCGCGGGCTGGGGTGCCCTGCGGGTGCACGTCTCAACAGTGACTTCCTCGCCGCTCGCCTTGGCGGTGTCCTGGATACAGAGGAGGCGCCTGTCGGCGCCTCGCCCCATCCCAGGAAGCCCTCAAGGAGTGCCCCATGCGTGGTGCAGTCATGTACGCCCCCGGTGACATCCGGGTCATCGACCGCGACGTCCCGACGATCCTCGAGCCGACCGACGCGATCCTGCGCGTCTCAGCCGCATGCATCTGCGGGTCGGACCTGTGGCCCTGGCGCGGCATCGACCCCGTCACCAGCCCGACGCCGATGGGGCACGAGTACGTCGGCGTCGTCGAACAGGTCGGCCGCGACGTCACGACCATCAGGGTCGGCGACTTCGTCGTCGGCTCGTTCTTCGCCTCCGACAACACCTGCGAGATCTGCCAGGCCGGGTACCAGACCCACTGCGTCCACCGCCAGCCCGCAACCGCCGGCGGCGCGCAGTCCGAGCTGCTCCGGGTACCCCTCGCGGACGGCACCCTCGTGGCCACCCCCGCGATGCCCGAGCCGGACCTGATCCCCTCCCTCCTGGCCGCCTCCGACGTCCTGGGCACCGGGTGGTTCGCCGCCGTCGCCGCGGACGTCGGCCCCGGCAAGACCGTCGCCGTCGTCGGCGACGGCGCCGTGGGCCTGCTCGCGGTGCTCGCCGCGAAGCAGCTCGGCGCCGAGCGGATCATCGCGATGAGCCGCCACGGCGACCGTCAGATGCTCGCCCGCGAGTACGGCGCGACCGACATCGTCACCGAACGCGGCGACGACGGCGTAGCACGGGTCAAGGAGCTCACAGGCGGGCTCGGCGCCCACTCGGTCATCGAGGCCGTCGGCACCCAGGAGTCGATGATGCAGGCCATCCGCTCCACCCGCCCCGGCGGGCACGTCGGCTACGTCGGCGTCACCCACGACGTCCAGATCCCCGGCGAGGAGCTCTTCTTCTCCGGCGTGCACCTGCACGGCGGCCCCGCCCCCGTGCGCCGCTTCCTGCCCGAGCTCATCGACCTGATCTGGAACCGGGTCATCGACCCGGGCAAGGTCTTCGACCTCACCCTGCCCCTCGACCGGACCGCCGAGGGATACACCGCCATGGACAAGCGCACCGCCATCAAGGTGCTCCTGCAGCCCTGACCCGCCGCCCGGCCGGCCCCGCCCGCTCAGGCGGGGCCGGCCGGAGCCTCCCACCAGACCACACAGGAAGATGGATGCACCCGGTACGCGCTGGCCCTCCATGTCGCGGGCGGTGACCGAACGACCACCGGCGCATCGGACGGTCACCGGTGGTTGCCTGCATCGGCGCACGTCAGATCGCTAGCGGTGAGATGGTGACCGTGGCGACAACATCTCGGAGGCGATTCACTTCCCCGCCGGCCTTCCGCCGGCCGGCAACCGCAGGCGTGCCGACACCTCCTGCTCGAGGGGCCGCTCGAGCGTCTGCCTCCTGTGCCGACCAAGCGACACCACGACCACGACTCTGAGCTCCCGACCAACCGCCTCGCCGTCGAGGCCGCCATCCGCCTGGACCGCGGCCACCGGCCCGGCTCCCCCTGCAGGGCCCCTTGGCTCAGGAACTCACGTGTCCGAGGCGTGCTTGGTCCGTGACTCGGTGGCGCGCACGGCGCCCGGTTGGCTGGCCCAGCGGGTGAGGAAGTCGAGCTTCTCCTGCGCCGGGGTACCAGCGGGGGCTGTGTACACGATGAGGACAAGGTCCTCGCCGGGCAGCTGGAGCGCGTCTCCGGTGAGCTCGAGGTCGCCGACCACCGCGTTGTGCAGACGCTTGGTCGCGGTGTGGTGGAGCCGGACGTTGTGCTTGCCCCATCGTTCGGCGAAGGCATTGCTGCGCGTGGCGAGCTCGCCGACGAGGTCGGAGAGCTGGCGGTCGTTCGGCGTCCGCCCGGCCTCGATGCGCAGGGACGCGGCGGTGTCGTCGGCGACCGTCTCCCAGTCGAGGAAGAACTCCGGTGAGCGCGGGTCGAGGAAGACGAAGCGGGCGATGTTGAGCGGGAGCGCGTCGGCGTCGAGGATGTCGCCGTACAGCGCGGTGCACAGCGCGTTCACGGCCACGATGTCGCCCCGTCTGGTTCGGGCGTAGGCCGGGGAGCCGAGCGTGTCGAGGATCCGCTGGATGCTCGGGCGTACCTGCGGCGTCCGGCCGTGTCCGGCTGTTCCGCGGGCGCCGCTGGCCGCGCGGGCCAGGTCGAACAGGTGCGTCCGTTCGGCTTCGTCGAGCTGCAGCGCCCTGGAGAGCGCGTCGAGCACCGGTTCCGAGGCTCCGGCGGCGTTGCCGCGCTCGAGCTGGGTCAGGTACTCGACCGAGATCCCGGCGAGGGTCGCCAGCTCGCTTCGCCGCAGCCCGGGCACCCGCCGCTGCCCGCCGTACTGCGGCAGGCCGGCCTGTTGCGGCGTGATCCGGGCACGGCGAGAGGTGAGGAAGTCTCGGATCTCGGCGCGGGCGTCCACAGGTAGACGGTAGGTGCAGGACGCCGCCCGCTGGGAGGTGCTGGCAGTACCTGCGTCAGCAGCGACTCCCTCACCACGGTCGCACCAGGTTTGCTGGGTGCACACCACGACGAAAGGCAAGTCCGTGACCACCCCCATCCCGAGCGTGACCCTGAACAACGGCGTCCACATGCCGATCGTCGGCTTCGGCGTGTTCCAGATACCTGCCGAGCAGACCCAGCAGGTCGTCGAGCAGGCCCTCGCGGCCGGCTACCGGCACCTGGACACCGCAGCCTCGTACGGCAACGAAGGGGCCGTGGGCGCCGCCATCACAGCCAGCGGCATCGCTCGCGACGAGCTGTTCGTCACCACGAAGCTGTGGATCCAGGCCCGCTCCGGTGAGGAGGTCGTCAAAGCCGCCTTCGACACCTCGCTGCGCAGGCTCGGCCTCGACTACCTCGACCTGTACCTGATCCACCAGCCGTTCGGCGACTACTACAGCGCCTGGCGTGCGATGCAGGACCTCAACCGCGACGGTGCGATCAGGGCGA
>JAHECE010000140.1 GCA_024641895.1 Actinomycetales bacterium | reverse complement strand
AGATCGCCGGCTCGGCCGGGACGTTCGGGATGTCCCGCGCGTCCCGGATGGCGCAAGACCTCCAGCTGCACCTCGAGCGCACCTCCCTCGCCGAGCGCCACGCCCTCATGCCGGTGTTCGCCGCGCTCGACTCGCTGCTCAAGGAGCTGACCCCGCAGCCCGACACGGACGCGGCCGGCGACCCGGAGCCCTCGTTCGCCAGGCCGACCATGCTGATCGCCCACGCCGACCCCGCGCTCGCGACACGCATCAGCATCGCGGCCCGCGCACGCAACTGGGACACCCGCTGGGCGGGTGACCTGGTGTCCGTGCGCGGGGAACTCGCGCAGACGCCGCCCGACGTCCTGCTCCTTGATCTCGACCTGGACGACGGAACCGGAGCCGCCGTCTTCCGGGAGGCGGCCCGGAGCGATCCGCCGGTCCCCACGATCGCACTCATCCGGGACGACGACTTCCTCGACCGGGTCGAGGCGTCGAGGGCCGGGGCCACGTCGTTCGTGAACGCCGCGCTCGCCCCCGAGCACATCGTGGCAGCGGTCGCCTGTACCGTCGCCCGTCCCGACACCCAGCGCGGCAGGCTCCTGGCGGTCGACGACGATCCGGTGCTCCTCGAGCACCTGCGCGAGCTGTTCAAGGGCTCCGCGCTGGACATCACGACCGTCTCGAACCCGCTGCGGTTCTGGGACAAGCTGCGCGACACGCAGCCCGACCTCGTACTCCTCGACGTCGACATGCCGAGCGTGACAGGGCTGGAGCTCTGCCGCCTCATCCGCGCGGACTCGCAGTGGGCCGAGCTGCCGGTGCTGGTGCTCACCGGTACCGTCCACCCGACCAACGTCGCGTCGCTGTTCGCGGCCGGCGCCGACGACTACATCGCCAAACCCGTCGTCGGCCCCGAGCTCGTCGCCCGCATCAACAACCGTCTCGAACGGGTCCGGCTGCACCGCCGCATGGTGGACACCGACCCGCTGACGGGTCTGCGCACCCGGTCCGCCTTCGAGAGCGCCTACGAGGCGCTCACCGCACGGGCACCCCAGGTCGACCAGCCCGTCAGCGTCGCGAGCATCGACATCGACGACTTCCGCCGGATCAACATCGAGCACGGCTACGCATTGGGAGACGAGGTGATCCAGCGCCTCGCGGCGCTGCTCAGGGCCTCGTTCCACGGCGAGGACCTCGTCGGGCGTTGGGCCGGCAAGGAGTTCGTGGTCGCCATGCTCGGCCTGGGCCGGGACGACGGCGTCGCCCGGATCGCAGGCGTCCTCGAGGCGTTCCGGATGGAGGCCTTCGGGTCGGGCGGGGACCTGCCGATCCGCGCCACCTTCAGCGCCGCCGTGGCGGAGCACGGGGCCGACGGCGCCGACCTCCACGGGCTGCAGCGCGCGCTCGGCCGGACGATGGGGGCCACCAAGCATGTCGGCGGCGACCGGGTGCTGCCGGTGGGGTGGGATCCCGAGCGGGATCCTTGTGTCACAGACGTCCTGCTGGTCGAGGACGACGAGGCCCTGGCCACGGTCCTCCAGCACGCGCTGACGACGCGAGGCCTGCGGGGGCGGCACATCGATGACGGCAAGGAGGCGCTGCGCCTGCTCACCGGATCCGATCGTCTGACGGCTCGCGTGATCGTGCTCGACGTCGACCTGCCGGGCCTTAACGGGCTGGACGTGCTGGCCCGGCTCGGATCGGAAGGCGTGCTCAACCGCTCCCGCGTCATCATGATGACCGCCCACGCGGGCGAAGCCGATGTGCTCGCGGCGCTCCGCCTCGGCGCCTTCGACCACGTCGCCAAACCCTTCAGCCTGCCGGTCCTGGTCCAACGCATCCGCCGCGCACTGGCCGGCTCATGAGGCTCGACCCGGCCGTCGTCCAGCTGCTCATCCTCGGTGAGGCGGCTGCCTTCGTCATGCTCGTCACGCTGGCCCTCATGGTCACCGCTTCGGGCCGACGCACGGCGCTCCGCAGGAACGCGCTGCGCGAGGCCTGGCTGCGGCGGGTGCTGCCTCGAATCGGGGGCGAGACGGACGCACCCGACGGATCGAGCCGCGGCAGCGCCGAGACGCCGACCCTCGGCACGGACGACCGCTGGGCGATCACCACGATCTCTCGGCTCACAGGCCAGCTGTCCGGCCAGTCCGCCGAGCGACTCCTCGCGACCAAAGGGGAGGCCCGCGCCCGCATGGCCGCGCAGCAGTGGTGCCGCAGCCGTCGCTCGTGGCGACGCGTGCAGGGCATCCGGGCACTGAACCTCCTGCAGGTCGCCGTGCCGGATCTCACGTACCTGCTCGGCGACAGGCGCCCGGACGTCCGGACCGAGGCAGCCGCGTGGGTGGCCATGCACCCCACGACCCGCGGGATCAACCAGTTGCTGACGATGCTCGGAGACGACGAGGGCCGTTGCCGGTGGGCCGCGTCCGACGCCCTCCTGCGGCTCGGCGCAAGGTCCGTCGACCCGCTGCGCGCCTACCTCGACACCGACCCACCACGCCTCGACGAGGCTCTTCGCCTCGCCGCCCAGCTCGCGACCCCGGCTCTCCTCGCGCCGGCCCTGCGCGAGTCTCACCACCGCAGGCCGGCCGTCAGGGCCGCGGCCGCGCACGCCTTGGCCGCCGTGGGTGGCGAGCCGGCCGTCGACGCCCTGACCCGGATGCTCCAGGACGACGACGCCGAGGTCCGCGCAGCCGCCGCGCGCGGACTGGGCGACCTCGAGTGCTGGACGCGAGCGGCCGAGGTGGCCGATCTCCTCTACGACCCGGTCTGGGCCGTCCGACGGTCGGCAGCGGCAACGCTGCGGTCCCTCGGCCCGGTCGGCCGCCTGCACCTGCGCCGGGCGCTCACGGACGCTGACCCCCGCGCCGCCGAGATCGCCAAGCACGTCGTCGATCTACCCGAGGTAGCGGTGGCGGTCGGCCCCTGATGGACTCCGTCTTCGCCCTCACGCAGGTTCTCCTGGTCTTCTACGTCGTCACGTCGGCCGGCTTCCAGACGGCGCTCCTGGCCAGCGCCGCGGCCGGGATGCGGCGGCACCAGCGGGCGGCCTGGAGCGAGCAGTCGCAGCGGCTCCTCGCCTCTGCCGTCACCCCGACGGTCACGGTGCTGGCACCGGCCTACAACGAATCAGCCTCAGTCGTCGCCAGCGTGCGCTCACTGCTCACGCTGCGCTACCCGGGGCTGGAGATCGTCGTGATCAACGACGGCAGCACCGACGCGACCCTCGAGGTGCTGCGCGAGGAGTTCGAGCTGCGCCGCGTGCACCCGAGCCTCGGCGGGGCACTCGTCACCGAGCCCGTCCGGGGCCTGTATCGCTCGGAGCGCCATCGGGGCCTCATCGTCATCGACAAGGTCAACGGCGGCAAGTCGGACTCCCTCAACGCCGGGCTCAACGTGGCCACCGGTGAGCTGTACTGCGCCGTCGACGCCGACACCCTGATCGAGCCCGACGCCTTCCTGCGCATCGTCCGCCCGTTCCTCGCGGACGATCGCACCGTCGCCACTGGCGCGACGATCCGCGTCGTCAACGGCTCAGGCGTCCGGGACGGCCGTGTCGTGGCTCCGCGCATCCCCCGGCGGCTGCTGCCCGGCATCCAGACCGTGGAGTACCTGCGGTCCTTCCTCTTCGGCCGGCTCGGCTGGAACGACCTCGGCGGGAACCTCATCGTGTCGGGCGCCTTCGGCATGTTCCGCCGTGCCGCCGTCGTCGAGGCCGGCGGGTACCGGATCGACACCGTCGGCGAGGACATGGAGCTCGTGGTCCGGCTCCGCCGGCACGGCTATGAGACGGGTGGACCGAGCCGGGTCACCTTCGTGCCGGATCCCATCGCGTGGACGGAGGTCCCGGAGAACCTGCACGACCTTGCTCGGCAGCGCGACCGCTGGCAGCGCGGCCTGTTCAGCACGATCTCCGGCCATCGCCAGCTGCTCTTCAACCCGCGGTACCGAGCCATGGGCCTCGTGGTGATGCCGTACTTCGCCGTGATCGAGCTCGTCGGCCCTGTTCTCGAGGCCTTCGGCGTGCTGGGACTGACGCTCGCGCTCATCGCTCACGTCGCGAACGTGCCCTACGCCATCGCGCTGCTGCTCCTGTTCTACGGCTGGGGGGTCATCCTCAGCGTGACCACCGTGCTCCTGTACCAGTGGCTCTCGGAGGACCCCTACCCGTCCGGCGACCTGCCGCGACTCATCCTCTTCGCAGTCGCCGAGAACCTCGGGTACCGCCAGCTGACGGTGCTCTGGCGCCTGCGCGGAACCCTCGGCTATCTCCGGGGGCGCTCGGAGTGGGGACAGCCGACCCGGACCGGCTTCGACGGCGCCGAGTCCACGGCCGCATCCTGACGGGCGGGCGCTAGGGTCCAGAGGTGACCGGGGACGTTCGCGCGAGGCTCGCCCGCATCACTGCGCGTATCGCCGCAGCCGCCGAGGCCGCGGGTCGCGACCCGGGCGCCGTCAGCCTCTTGCTGGCCGTCAAGACCCAGCCGGTGGGCGTCGTCCGCGAGGCCGTCGAGGCCGGCGCGACCGTGCTCGGGCACAACCGCGCCCAGGAGCTCCTCCGCACGGCACCCCAGCTGGCGGACCTGCCGCACGAGATGCACTTCATCGGCCACCTGCAGTCGAACAAGGTGAACCAGGTGCTGCCCTGGGTCTCGTGCGTCCAGTCCGTCGATCGGGCGGCCCTGGCGACCAGGCTCGACAACGCCGCGGGCCGGGAGGGGCGAGTCGTCGATGTCTTCGCCCAGGTCAACACCTCGGGCGAGAGCACCAAGTTCGGGGTGCCGCCGCAGGAGACGCTGCCGCTCACGTTCGCGATCGGCGCGCTGCCGAACCTGCGGCTGCGCGGCCTGATGACGATCGGCGCCAGCTCCCCCGATCCTGCGGTCGTGCGCGCGAGCTTCGCCCACCTCGCCGACCTGCGCGACGCCGTCGCCGCCTCAGGGGCGCCCGGTACCGCGGAAGCGCGGGAGCTCTCCATGGGGATGAGCGGAGACCTCGAGCTTGCCGTCGCCGCCGGGTCCACGATGGTGCGGGTGGGCACCGCCGTGTTCGGCCCACGCGAGGCGTGAGGCACGGCCCCACGCGCCGGTGCTACGGGATGCGCGCCGTCCACTGCGGCGTCGTGAACTTCTCGGCCGCGAGACGACGGGCCTCGGCTCGTTCGCGGTCCGTCACCGCGCCGTCGACGCAGCGGTACCGGCCGCGGAAGTAGGCCTCGAGCGCTTCCACCACGTCCTCGCGGGAAGCATCGATCTGACTGCGCAGCGGGTCGACGCGCTTCTGGGCGCTCTTGGTGCCCGTGTCTGCCAGGGGCGGCCGGAAGGTCCGCAGAACCTCGAGCATGACGCGTGAGTCGATGTCGTAGGCCATCGTCACGTGGTGCAGCACGACCCCGCTCGCGAGCCGCTTCTGGGCTGCGCCGGCGATCTTGCCGTCCGGGGACGCGATGTCGTTGAGTGGGACGTAGCGCGCCCGGACCCCAAGACCGGCGAGGGCCCCGAGCACCCAGTCGTCCAGGTACTCGTACGAGGCTGCGAAGCTCATGCCGGCCACGAGCGAGGCGGGCACCGTCAAGGAGAAGGTGATCGTGCTCGCAGGCTGGATGAACATGGTGCCGCCGCCGGAGACACGCCGGACAACGGTGACCCCGTGCCGCCGGGCGCCGTCCGGGTCGACCTCGTTGCGCAGCGACTGGAACGACCCGAGCACGACGCTCGTCCGGTCCCACTCCCACAGGCGCAGGGTCGGCCCGCGCGTGCCGGCACCGACCGACTCCGCAAGCACCTGGTCCAGGGCCATGTGCTCCCACGGCGACACCGGTGGCTCGTGGACGACCTCGAACGTGTGGTCCTCCCAGGTGGTCGCCCCCCCGAGGGCGCGCCGGACGGCGACCGCCACCGCTTCCGGCGTGCAGCTGCGCAGCGTGTCCGGGTACTGGGCCGCGGCGAGCCGGCCGGTCAGGTCTCGGACCCCCAGGCCGACGCCGCAGCCCACGAGCGCGGCCTCGATCCGCTCGAGCAGCGCTGTCGGTTCGCTGAGAAGGTCCCCGGCCATCCGGGCACCGGTGAGCCGGACGCCGTCGGAGGCCACCTCGACCAGCACCCGGGGCCCGGGTTCGGCTCCACCCGGGACCCGGTACTCCCCGCGCGACCACGTCACGGCGGAACCGTTCAGCGGGGCTCGATGCCGTGATGGATGAGGCCGAAGATCGCCGAGTCGGTCAGCGCCTCCCACGAGGCCTCGAGCAGGTTCGGGCCGACGCCCACGGTGCTCCAGCTGCGCAGGCCGTCCGTCGTCTCGATGAGGACGCGGGTGGTCGCGTCCGTGCCGTGCTGGGCGTCGAGGATGCGCACCTTGAAGTCGATGAGCTCGAACTGCTCGAGCTCCGGATACACGTTCAGCAGCGCCGCCCGCAGCGCGTGGTCGAGCGCGTTCACGGGACCGTTGCCCTCGCCCGTCGTCACGTGCCGCTCGCCGCCCGCGTGCAGCTTCACGGTCGCCTCGGCCGTCGCCTCGGTTCCCCGGCGACCCTCCCGCTCGACGATCGCACGCCAGCTCTCGACCCAGAAGTACTGCGGCCGCTCGCCTTCGAGCTCCTCCCGGAGCATGAGCTCGAAGGAGGCGTCCGCAGCGTCGTACGTGTAGCCCGCTGCCTCGGCGTCCTTGACGCGCTTGGTGAGCCGGCCCAGGAGCTCGCTCTGGCCCGTGAGGTCGAAGCCCAGCTCCCGGCCCTTGAGCTCGATGCTCGCCCGTCCGGCCATCTCGGAGACGAGCATCCTCATGTCGTTGCCGACGTTGCTCGGATCTGTGTGCTGGTAAAGGTCCGGGTCGATCCGGATCGCGCTCGCGTGCAGGCCGGCCTTGTGCGCGAAGGCGCTCGCACCCACGTAGGGCTGGCGCGAGAACGGGCTGATGTTGGTGATCTCGCTGATCGCGTGCGCGAGGCGGGTGGACTCCGCGAGGGCCCGGCCCTTGAGGACAGGCATGCCGAGCTTGAGCTCCAGGTT
>JAHECE010000139.1 GCA_024641895.1 Actinomycetales bacterium | reverse complement strand
CTCGTGGCGGCGACTGGCCGCGACTTGCTCGCGAAGATCGACGGGTCGGGGGCCGCGCTCCTCGTCGCAGACATCGGGCTGCCCGACGCCGACGGACGGGACGTCGTCGCCGCCCTGCGCGCCCGGGGCTCGACGGTCGGCGTCCTCATGCTCACCGCACGCGAGCGGCTCGTCGACCGCCTCGCCGGCTTCCACGCCGGCGTCGACGACTACCTCCCCAAACCCTTCGCTTTCGCCGAGCTCGTCGTTCGCCTGGAAGCGCTCGCCCGCCGGGCGAGCACCACACCGGTGGCCGCCACTGAGGCCGACGACGCCGGGGTCCAGCTGGACCCGGGGCAGCACGCCGCCCGGTTCGAGGGCCGGACCATCCCGCTCACGCCGACCGAGTTCCGGCTGCTGGCGCGCCTGGTGACGGATCGCGGCCGCGTCGTGCGTCGCCAGGCGCTCGTCGCGGCAGCCTGGCCGGACGGCGCCATGGTGCACGACAACACCCTCGACGCCTACGTCGCGAGACTCAGGCGCAAGCTGGCCGAGCTCGGCGCCGGCATGGAGCTCTCGACGGCGCGTGGCGTCGGCTACCGGATCGACTGATGCGCCGTCGGCTCACGCTGACGTCGGTCGCCGCCGTGGCGGTCGCCCTCGTCCTCGTCACGGCAGGCTTCGCCCGGCTTCTCTCGAGGTCCCTGGACGCAGACTCGACGGCCGTGCTGCAGGCCCGGTCCGAGGCGGCGCTCGCGCTGGTCACGGTGCGCGACGGGCAGCTCGTCGTGGCCGACAGCGCGAGCGATCCGACGCTCGATGCGACGACCTGGGTGTTCGGCCCCGGCGGCGAGGTGGTGCTGGAACCGGCAGCCTCGGAAGTGGGCACCGACCAGGTCGCTGGGCTGTCAGGCGTGCTCGGCCCGACCTTTCTCGACGCCGAGCCCGATTCCCGGCTGCTCGCGGTACCGATCCCGGGCACGGAGCCCGGCGGCGGGGCCGTCGTCGTCAGCATGTCCCTCGCCCCGTACGAGCGGACCGAGCAGATCGCCCTGTCGGCGGCCGTGCTCCTCGACGCGACGATCGTCGCGCTGCTGGCGCTCGTGACGCGGTGGCTGGTCGGGGCCGCGCTGCGCCCCGTGGACCGGATGACCCGGCAGGCCCAGGAGTGGATCGACGGCGAGGCCGACGCTCCCGTCGTGCTCACGGCGTCGAGCGCGGACGAGATCGGGCACCTGGCTCGCACGCTCAACAACCTGCTCGGCATGCTGGACGCGAGCCTGAGCCACGAGCGCCGGCTCACCGACGAGATCGCCCACGAGCTGCGGACCCCCTTGGCCCGCGCCCGCGCCGACGCCGAGATCTCCGCCGCCGGTGATGACCCCGCCTCCCTGCGGGAGGCGCTCGGCCGGGTGGTCGGCGACATCGACGAGCTCAGCGCCGCGATCGACACCCTGCTCCGCGCCACGCGCACCCGGGCCGGCGACGACGCCCGGTGCAGCATCCCGCGCGCCGTCGCCTCGGCCGTCGCCGCCGCTCGATCGCCGTTGCCGATCGACATCGGTCCAGCGCCGGCCTTCTCGGAGCGACTGCCCGGCGGGCCGTGGGCCGCGATCGAGGAACCCCTGCTCGCCCGAGTGCTCGGTCCGCAGCTCGAGAACGCCGTCCGGTATGCCGCGCACCGGATCGGAGTCACCTGGTCGGTCGACGACATGACGGGCGACGTCGTCATCGTCGTCAGCGACGACGGGCCGGGCCTCGCGCCCGATGAGACCGAGCGGGTCTTCGAGCCGGGAGCCCGGGGAAGCGCCGCCGCGGGATCGGACGGGTCGGGGCTCGGCCTCGCCTTGTGCCGCCGGCTGGCGCGCTCCTGCGGCGGGGACGTCGGCGCCGAGCCCGGCCCGGGAGGACGCTTCCTCACGACCCTGCCCGCGGCGTAGCGAAGGCGCTGCCGGGGATCGAGACCGGCCGCGCGCGCGGTGCAGCGTCAGGACCGGTCAGGTCGTCGTCAGGCAGCGGCTGCCACCGTGCCCCCATGACAAGCCCCGCCGCCTCGCGCCCACGCCCCGCTCCGGGGGTCTCGCACCGAGAGCTCCTCAACAAGGTGCCCGAGGTCACGCTCTACTTCTGGGTCATCAAGATCATGTCGACCACGGTGGGTGAGACCGCCGCGGACTACCTCAACGTGAACCTCCACCTCGGCCTCATGCTCACCACGGCCGTCATGACAGCGCTCCTCGCCGGCGCCCTCTACGCGCAGTTCCGCTCGCGCCGCTACGTGCCCGCCATCTACTGGCTCTCGGTGGTGCTCATCAGCATCCTCGGCACCCTCATCACCGACAACCTCGTCGACAACCTGGGCGTCTCCCTCCTGACCACGACCATCGTCTTCGCGATCGCCCTGGCCGCGACCTTTGCGGCGTGGTACCGGAGCGAGCGCACCCTCTCGATCCACTCGATCACCACGCGCCGTCGCGAAGCCTTCTACTGGACCGCGATCCTCTTCGCCTTCGCCCTCGGTACCGCTGCCGGCGACCTGGTCTCGGAGGGCCTGGACATCGGCTACCTGCGCTCCACGCTCGGCTTCGGCGCGCTGATCGCACTCGTGGCCCTCGCGCACTATCGCTTCCGGCTCGGGGCGGTCCCCGCGTTCTGGATCGCCTACGTCCTCACGCGACCCCTCGGCGCCTCGCTCGGGGACTGGCTCACGCAGTCCCCGGACGACGGCGGGCTCGGCCTGGGCACCGTGGGCACGAGCGCGCTGTTCCTCGTCACGATCGTCGCTCTGGTGACCTACCTCTCGGTCACCCGGCTCGATGCACCGAACGGCGGCGAGCCGAGAAGCGCGCCGGCGCCTGAGCTCGCTCAGGGAGCAGCACCGGCCTCATGACCCCGTGACCGGTGCCGGCCCTCCCCCCGGGCCGACCCCGGCCTCCCCCCAAGGGTCCCGTCCCGGCTCACGCCGGGGCGGGACCCGTCGTCGTCCCGACGCGCAGGACGACCGGCAGCCGGACCAGCGGCGAGGACTCCCCGTCTGCCAGGGCCGCCGCCGCGCGGGCCGTGAGCCGGCCCTTCTCGACGAGTCCCTGGACCGCTGTGGTCAGCCGGTCCGGCGCCAGCCACGGCAGCTCGAGTCCGTCGAACCCCGCGACGGACACGTCCTGCGGCACCCGCAGGCCCAGCTCCCGCGCTGCGAGCACCGCGCCGCCGGCGAGCAGGTCGGAGAACGCCAGGATCGCCGTCGGGCGGTCGTCTCGCTCCAGGAGGAGCCGTGCCGCCGCCCGGCCCTCCTCGACGACCGACGACGACGCCTCCGCGGCCGCCACCGGGACGAGGCCGGACTCCCGCACCCCCGCCCACCTGTTGGCGGTCGGGGTGAAGGCGATCGGGCCCAGCGACCGAGGGTCGACGAGGCCCGTGGCGTCCCGGTGCCGGAGCGGGAGGCTGAGCACGGCGATCCGCGAGTGGCCGAGCCCCCGCAGGTGCTCGACCAGCCCGACGATCCCGGCGGCGTCGTCGATCCCGACGCCCGCCACGTCCTGCGGGCCGGCGTCGACCCGGACGAAGGGGACGCCGCGTGCCCGCAAGGCGTCCAGGACCGGGTCGGCGAGGTCGCTGAGCCCGGCGATGATCGCGGCGTCCATGACGCCCTCCCGGACGAGCGTCGGCACGTCCCCGAAATGGTCGCTACGCACCAGGAGGAGCCCCAGACCTCGCTCACCCAGCTCGCGGGCGACGCCGTCGAGCGTGCCGGTGTGGATCGGGTCGCTGAACGCGCTGGCGAGCTCGGCGCCGAGGACGACGGCGATCACCCCGCTGCGCCCCCGGCGCAGGGACCTCGCGATCGGGTTGGGACCGGTGTAGCCGAGCTCGGCGGCCGCTGCGAGGACCCGGTCCCGGGTGCTCGCGGCGACCGGACCGGCGCCCGAGAACGCGAGCGAGGCGGTCGAGACCGAGACGCCCGCGGCGGCGGCGACGTCGGCCAGGGTCGGGCGGTCGGACTGGCCCATCGCATCCTCGCTCTCGCTCGCCGGCGGCGCCCCGGTCGGCACGAATGTCCCACATCGGCGCCGGCATCCGGGCCCCGCGACTCGCACGGCCTTGACCCCGGACGACCAGGAGGAGCAGAATCCTCCTACGCGCTCGAATCGATTCGACTCGACTCACCCAAGGTCAGGCCGCCGGGTCACGGGTCCGGATCGACGCGAACGCGCCCGCTCTCACGACCTGAGGTTGTTCGATGGACCACCGTCCCGAGCCCACCGCCGACGCCGCCGACGCCGTCGCGCGGCCCGGGTCGCACGAGCCCGGGCACGATGTCCAGGTAGGCCGCTGGGCGCTGATCGGGCTCTTCGCCGTCAACGGGTTCACGCTCAGCGCCTGGCTCTCACGCCTCCCGGCCGTCCGCGACGCCCTCGGCCTCACGCCCGGCGAGCTCGGCAGCGTGCTTCTGGCGGCATCGATCGGCGGGATCGTCACGATGTCCGTCGCGCCTCACGTCGTCTCGAGACTCGGGCAGGGCGGTTCGATTCGCCTCTTCAGCGTCCTGATGGGCGTCGCCTACCTGCTCATGGGGGTGTCGACCGTGACCGGCAGCCTCCCGCTGCTGGCGACGGGGCTCTTCATCAACGGCATGGGCCTGGCCGGGCACAACCTCACGATCAACCTGGGCTCGACCATCGTCGAGCGCCGGGTCGGGCGCCCGGTCGTACCCCAGTTCCACGCGGCCTTCTCGATCGGGACGGTCGTGGGCTCCCTGACCGGGGCGGCCGCAGCGGCCGTCGCGCTCCCGTTGCCGGTCCACTTCACGGCCCTGGCCGCGATCGGGCTCGGCTGGCGGCTGCTGGCCGCCCGCGTGCTGCTGCCGGACGACAGCCGAGCCGGACTGCAACCCACCCGAAGCACCATCGGCACGACCCCACCTGGGCAACGCGACGGCGCCCGGAGCCGCGTGACGCTCCGGGGAGACGGCCGCGCCAAGAACCCGTCCGCAGCACGCGCCGACGGCGGCCCGAGACTCGCCGACGTGTGGCGCGAGCAGCGCACCCTGATCATCGGCGCGATCATCCTGGCCGCCGTGATCTCGGAGTTCGCCGCGAACGACTGGCTCGCCCTCGCAGTCGTGGACGGCCGAGGCGCCTCGGAGTCGGTCGCGGCGGCGATGCTCGCGCTCTTCCTCGGCGGGATGACCGTGGTCCGGCTGCTCGGAACCCCGATCCTCAACCGGTTCGGCCGGGTCGCGGCCCTGCGCACCGGAGCCGTCGTCTCCATCGCCGGGGTGCTCGTCTTCGTGCTCGCGCCGACGCTCCCCCTCGCGGCGCTCGGCACGCTGGCCTGGGGCGCGGGCTGCGCACTGAACTTCCCGATCGCCGTCAGCGCGTCCTCGGACGACCCGGCCAAGGCTGCGCACCGGATCTCCGTGCTCTCGGTGTTCGCCTCCGTGGCGCCGCTGCTCGAGCCGGCCGGGATCGGCCTGCTGGCCGACCAGGTAGGCGTCCGTTACGCGCTGCTCGCGGTCGCCGTCGTGCTCGTGGTCATCGTGAGCGCAGCGGGGCGGGTCGCACCGGAGCACACGGTCGCAGCCTCGGCAGGCCCGGTCCAGCGACCATCGCTCGATCGGGTCGACGAGGGCCGAGACGAGCCGCTCCGAAGGCGAGAATCACCGCCCATGACCGCTGACCTGCGGCGGAATGACGCGGAATCGCCCAGCGTCCGGGCCGAACGGGACGCTCGAG
Source organism: Actinomycetales bacterium (assembly GCA_024641895.1). Classification (GTDB taxonomy): domain Bacteria; phylum Actinomycetota; class Actinomycetes; order Actinomycetales; family JAHECE01; genus JAHECE01. Next base: position 1,334 of record JAHECE010000139.1, on the reverse strand, counting down.
CCGGGATGGGGTGAACGTGGCGGGCGCGCCGATAGGCTCACCAGGCACCCCGCGCCGAGACGTCGGCGCCGACACGAAGGAGCCGGCATGGTCGACCTCTCGACGCGCTACCTGGGGCTGACCCTCGCGAACCCGCTCGTGGCCTCGGCGTCGCCGCTCAACGGGAGCCCGAACACCGCGCGCGCCGTCGAGGATGCCGGGGCCGCGGCCCTCGTGCTGCCGTCCCTCTTCGAAGAGGAGATCGGCGACTCGACGTACGCAGGCGTCGGCAACAACTACCTCGACCGCCTCGAGACCATCAAGTCGCAGGCCTCGGTCCCCATCATCGCCAGCGTCAACGCCGGCTCCCCCGGTACGTGGGCGCGTTACGCACGATGGCTGACCGACGCCGGGGCGGACGCCATCGAGCTGAACCTCTACCGGGTCGCGGCCGACCCGTCCCGCTCGGCCGCCGATATCGAGGCGGACGACCTCGAGACCATTGCCGCCGTGCGCTCCGAGGTCGACCTGCCCTTGTCGGTCAAGCTGAGCCCCTACTACTCGGCCCTGGCCAACTTCGCCGCCAGAGCCGTCGAGGCCGGCGCCGACGGGCTGGTCCTGTTCAACCGCTTCTACCAGCCCGACATCGACGTCGAGACCGGCGCCGTCGTCCCGCGGGTCGAGCTCAGCCAGAACTGGGAGCTGCGCCTGCCGCTTCGGTGGCTCGCGATCCTGCGGCCCCAGCTCGGCGCGAACGCCTCCCTGGCCGCGACCAGCGGGATCTCGTCGGGCGCCGACGTCGTGAAGGCGCTGATGGTCGGGGCCGACGTCGCGATGATGACCTCCGCCCTGCTGCGGCACGGCCCGACCCACCTGCACAACGTCGAGGGCGAGCTGCGCCGCTGGCTGCACCAGCACAACTACGCCTCGCTCGACGAGGTCCGCGGCAGCGCCAGTCAGGCGACGGCGCAAGACCCGACGGCGTTCGAGCGCGCCAACTACCTCGTCGAGCTGCAATCGTGGGCACCCCACCGGAGGTGACCGGCCCACGCGCGCCGGACGCCCTCTCGAGGCCGCTCGGCGCCGACCGCCACCGGGTGAGGCTGACCTCGGGCGGCCTCGAGCGCACGGCGATCGTCTACCTGCCACCCCGGACTCGGGCCCGCGATCCCCTGCCTCTGCTGCTGAACCTGCACGGCAGCGGGAGCGGGCCGCTCGAGCAGCTGCGACTGTCGGAGCTCGAGACCACCGCACAGCAGCACGGCTTCATCGTCGCGGCACCCCAGGCCGCAGTGCCCGCGGGGGCGGGACACGCCTGGAACGTGCCGCACGTGGGGCTCGCCCAGCGCGCGGTC
>JAHECE010000138.1 GCA_024641895.1 Actinomycetales bacterium | reverse complement strand
CGCGGCAAGGGCGGCCTCGTCCGCTCGACCTGGGACGAGGTCGTCGAGATCGTCGCCGCTGCGCACGTCTACACGGTCAAGCGGTGGGGCCCGGACCGGATCGCGGGCTTCTCGCCGATCCCGGCCATGTCGCCGGTGTCCTACGCCTCCGGCGCCCGCTTCCTCGAGCTCATCGGCGCCCCGATGCTCTCGTTCTACGACTGGTACGCCGACCTGCCCAACGCCTCGCCGCAGATGTTCGGCGACCAGACCGACGTGCCCGAGTCAGGGGACTGGTGGGACGCCGGCTACCTCATCATGTGGGGCTCGAACGTCCCCCTGACGCGGACGCCGGACGCCCACTGGATGACCGAGGCCCGCTACCGGGGCCAGAAGGTCGTCGCCGTCGCCCCGGACTACGCCGAGAACGTGAAGTTCGCCGACGAGTGGGTCGCCACCGCACCCGGCACGGACGGGGCCCTCGCGATGGCGATGGGCCACGTCGTGCTCAAGGAGTTCTTCGTCGACCGGCAGGTCGAGTTCTTCACCGACTACAACCAGCGGTACACCGACCTGCCCTTCCTCATCGCACTGGAGCCGGACGACTCCGGCGCGACCGGGGCGGGCGCCGACGCGTACCGGCCGGGCAAGTACGTCGTCGCCGGCGACCTGGACCTGCCCGAGAGCACAGGCGAGAACGCCATGTGGAAGCCGGTCCTCCTGGACGGCCGTACCGACGACGTCGCCGTGCCGCACGGCTCCATCGGCTTCCGCTACGGCGACGAGGGCTGGGGCAAGTGGAACCTCGACCTTGACGGCATCGAGCCCGTGCTCAGCCTGCACGGTCCGGACGCCGAGGCCGTTCCCGTCGTCCTGCCTCGCTTCGACACCGCTCACGGGAACGTGGAGCACGTGGTGCGCGGCGTGCCGGTCAGGCGCGTCGGCGGGCGGCTCGTCACGACGGTCCTCGACCTCATGCTCGCCCAGTACGGCGTCCGGCGCGACGGGCTGCCCGGCACCTGGCCGGCCGGCTACGACGACCCCACTACCCCGGCCACCCCGGCCTGGCAGGAAGAGATCACCAGCGTGCCCGCCGAGCAGGTGGTCCGACTCGCGCGCGAGTGGGCGCAGAACGCGATCGACACGCGGGGCCGCGGAATGATCCTCATGGGGGCGGGGACCAACCACTGGTTCCACTCCGACCAGATCTACCGGGCGATGCTGGTCCTGACGACGATCACCGGTTGCCAGGGACGCAACGGCGGCGGGTGGGCGCACTACGTGGGCCAGGAGAAGATCCGGCCGATCATGGGCTTCCAGCACATGGCCTTCGCCCTCGACTGGCACCGCCCGCCGCGGCACATGAACCAGACCGCCTACTGGTACGTCAACACCAGCCAGTACCGGTACGACACGTTCACCGCCGACGAGATCGACGCCGGCACGGGCGTGTTCGCCGGCAAGGGCGTGATGGACCTGCTCGCGCAGTCGGTACGCCTGGGCTGGACGCCGAGCTACCCGACGTTCAACCGCAGCAGCCTCGTCCTCGCAGACGAGGCGGCGGCGGCGGGGATGGAGCCTGCCGCGTACGTCGTCGAGCAGCTCCGCTCGGGTGCGCTGAAGTTCGCGGTGGAAGACCCGGAGGCGCAGGAGAACCACCCGCGCGTGCTCAGCCTCTGGCGCGCGAACCTTTTCGGCTCGAGCGCCAAGGGCAACGAGTACTTCCTGCGGCACCTCCTCGGGACCGACGACGCCGTCACGGCGACCGAGGCGCCGCCCGACAAGCGCCCTTCGGGGATCACGTGGCCCGAACGGGCGCCCGAAGGCAAGCTCGACCTGCTGATGACGATCGACTTCCGGATGACCAGCTCGACGCTGTTCTCCGACGTCGTGCTCCCTGCCGCGACGTGGTACGCGAAGACCGACTGGGACGCATGGAAGGCGGTGGCCCGTCGCTTCTCCGAGCTCGCCGCGGACCACCTCGGGACGCGGCGCGACGTCGTCGCCAAGCCGCTCTGGCACGACACTCCCGAGGCCATGGCCACGGTCCACGGCGTCGTCAAGGACTGGCGCACCGGCGAGGTCGAGCCCGTCCCGGGCAAGACCCTGCCCGTCCTCGCCGTCACCGAGCGGGACTACGGCGCGGTCTACGAGAAGATGACCTCGATCGGCCCGCTCATGGAGAAGGTCGGGATGCTCACCAAGGGCGTTCCGTACGACGTCGCGCGGGAGATCGACATCCTTCGCCGCCGCAACGGCGTGACGCGGGGCGGAGCGGGCGACGGCCAGCCGCGGCTCGAGACCGACATCCACGTCGCCGATGCGATCCTGCACCTCTCCGGCACCACCAACGGGCACCTCGCCACCCTCGGGTTCAAGAACGTCGAGAAGCGGACCGGGACGCTGCTGCACGACCTGGCGGCCGAGAACGAGGGCAAGCAGATCACGTTCGCCGACACCCAGGTGGCGCCCGTGCCGGTCATCACGTCCCCGGAGTGGTCGGGCTCGGAGTCGGGTGGCCGCCGCTACAGCCCGTTCACCATCAACATCGAACGACTCAAGCCGTTCCACACCCTCACGGGTCGCCAGCAGTTCTACCTCGACCACGACTGGGTGCTGGGGATGGGCGAGGCACTTCCCGTCTACCGGCCGCCCCTGAACATGACGAGGCTCTTCGGTGAGACCGCCCTCGGTGAGCAGAACGCCCTCGGCGTCTCGGTGCGGTACCTGACCCCGCACAGCAAGTGGTCGATCCACTCCGAGTACCAGGACAACCTGTTCATGCTGTCGCTCTCGCGCGGCGGGCAGACCGTCTGGATCTCCGACCGGGACGCCGAGAAGATCGGTGTGCGCGACAACGACTGGATCGAGGCGGTCAACCGCAACGGGGTCGTCGCGGCCCGCGCCGTCGTCTCGCACCGTATGCCCGAGGGCACGGTCTACATGCACCACGCACAGGACCGGCTCATCGACGTCCCCCTCACCGAGCGCGACGGGCGCCGCGGCGGGATCCACAACTCGCTCACCCGGATCCTGATGAAACCGAGCCACCTGATCGGCGGCTACGCCCAGCTCACCTACTTCTTCAACTACATCGGGCCCACGGGCAACAACCGCGACGAGGTCACCATGATCCGCAAGCGGGCCACCCCGGTCGAGTACTGAACGCGACGACGAAGGAGGGCTCAGCGACATGCGCGTCATGGCTCAGATGGCGATGGTCATGAACCTCGACAAGTGCATCGGGTGCCACACGTGCTCAGTCACGTGCAAGCAGGCCTGGACCAACCGGGCCGGCACCGAGTACGTGTGGTTCAACAACGTGGAGACCCGGCCCGGCCTGGGCTACCCCAGGGGCTACGAGGACCAGGACGAGTGGCAGGGCGGCTGGGTGCTGAAGAAGGGCCGCCTGCGCCTGCGGGCCGGTGGCCGCTTCACGAAGCTCCTTCAGATCTTCAGCAACCCGAAGATGCCCTCGATCCGCGACTACTACGAGCCCTGGACCTACGACTACGACACCTTGCTCAACGCCCCGGCGCAGAAGAGCTTCCCGGTCGCGCGGGCTTACTCGCTGATCTCGGGCAAGCCGCTGAACGTCTCCTGGAGCGCGAACTGGGACGACGACCTCGGCGGCTCCCGCGAGCACGCAGTCAAGGACCCGATGCTCAAGGGCATCGAGGACAAGATCCGCCTCGAGTTCGAGCAGACCTTCATGTTCTACCTGCCGCGCATCTGCGAGCACTGCCTGAACCCCTCGTGCGCGGCGTCGTGCCCGAGCGGGGCGATCTACAAGCGCAGCGAGGACGGCATCGTCCTGGTGGACCAAGACCGGTGCCGCGGCTGGCGGATGTGCATCAGTGGCTGCCCCTACAAGAAGGTCTACTTCAACCACAAGACGGGTAAGGCCGAGAAGTGCACGTTCTGCTATCCGCGGGTCGAGGTCGGCATCCCGACCGTGTGCGCGGAGACCTGCGTCGGCCGGCTCCGCTACATCGGCCTGGTCCTCTACGACGCGGACAAGGTCCTCGAGGCCGCGTCCGCCGCCGCTGACACTGATCTGTACGAGGCCCAGCTCGGCGTGCTGCTCGACCCCGACGACCCGGCGGTCCAGCGGGAGGCGGAGCGGGCCGGCATCCCGGGCGACTGGATGGAGGCCGCCCGGCGCAGCCCGGTCAAGAGGCTGATCATGGACTACAAGGTCGCCCTGCCGCTGCACCCCGAGTACCGCACCATGCCGATGGTCTGGTACATCCCGCCGCTATCGCCCGTCGTCGACGCCATCCGCGACACGGGCTACGACGCGGAGGACCGCGACAACCTCTTCGGGGCGATCGACGCGCTGCGGATCCCGGTCGAGTACCTCGCGAACCTCTTCACAGCGGGCGACGTCGCCCCGGTCGAACGCGTCCTGCGCACGCTCGCAGCGATGCGCTCGTACATGCGCGACGTCAACCTCGGCCGGGACCGCCGCGAGGAGATCCCCGCGGCGGTCGGCATGAGCGGTGCGGAGATGGAGGAGATGTTCCGCCTCCTCGCCCTCGCGAAGTACGACGACCGCTACGTCATCCCCACCGCCCACGCGGAGCAGGCGCACGCCCTCGAGGAGCTGGCGACCGACTGCCCCGTCGGCTCGTTCGACGCCCAGCTGCCGGCGGTCTTCGGCGAGGGCTCGGGGCGCCCCGTCCCGGTCGCGGTCGAGAACTTCGAGATGCTGCGCCGCCGGCAAGAGGCCGACAGCCTCGAGAACCAGCTCATCGGCGGCCAGCGCAAGCAGGGCCGGGTCAACCTCCTCAACTGGGACGGCGTCGGCCTGCCCGAAGGCCTCTTCCCCGGACCAGACGCCTCCACCCACGACACCAGCAAGGACGGTTCACGATGAGGTGGCGACGGCACCGGGATGCGCGCCCCGAGCTGGACGACGTGGCACTCGCGACCACGTGGCAGGTCGTCTCGCTGCTCCTGGACTACCCCGACGAGGTGCTGCTCGAGCGGGTCCCCATGCTCCGCCGCGTCGTCGCCGAGCTCCCCGAGACCCAGCACACGCACCTGCTCCACGCCCTCGACACGGTGGCCGGTGCCGATCTCGCGGACCTGCAGTGCGAGTACGTCGACACGTTCGACGTCACCCGCCGGTGCTCCCTGCACCTCACCTACGTCACGCACGGCGACACCCGCCGCCGCGGCGTCGCGCTCGTGGAGTTCAAGCAGGCCTACCGGCGAGCCGGGGCTGACTTCGACACGGACGCCGAGCTGCCCGACCACCTCTGCGTCGTCCTCGAGTTCGGCGCCGTGCGGGACCTCGAGACCGCGTGGACCCTGCTGAACCGCCATCGAGTCGCCGTCGAGCTGCTCCGCGCGGGCCTGGAGCGCCGGAGCTCGCCGTGGCTGCCCGTGGTCGACGCGCTCCGCAGCACGCTCCCGCTGCTCGGGGGAGACGACCACGAGGCTCTGGTCCGACTGGTCGCGCAGGGCCCGCCTCAGGAGGACGTCGGCCTGGAGCCGTACGCCATCGACCCCCGCCTCAACCCGCGTCCCGACCCCGCCGACACGACCGCCCTGCTCGGCCCGACCATCCCGGTAGGAGCTCCCCGATGACCACGCTCCTGTGGGTGATCGTCCCCTACGTCTGCCTCGCCGTCTTCGTCGTCGGCCACGTCTGGCGCTATCGGTACGACAAGTTCGGCTGGACCACCCGCTCCAGCCAGCTGTACGAAGACCGCCTGCTGCGCATCGGCAGCCCCCTGTTCCACTTCGGCATGCTGGGCGTCGTCCTCGGCCACGTCATGGGGCTGCTCATCCCGCAGTCGGCCACCGACGCGATCGGCCTCAGCCCTTCCGCGTACCACACCATCGCGCTCGTCGGCGGCATCCCTGCAGGTGCGGCCACCCTCGCCGGGCTCGCGATCCTGGTCTACCGACGGCGTGCGACCGGCCCCGTGTTCAGCGCAACCACCGTCAACGACAAGGCGATGTACGCCGTGCTCGGCACGGTCATCGCCCTCGGCATCTGGAACACGGTCGCCGGCAGCCTCTTCCACTTCGGCGGTGAGTACCACTACCGGGACGGCGTCTCGCCCTGGTTCAGGAGCATCTTCTACCTGCAGCCCGAGCCGGACCTGATGGCGGACGCACCGCTGGGATTCCAGCTCCACGCGATCCTCGCGTTCGTGCTCTTCGCCATGTGGCCCTTCACCCGCCTCGTCCACGTCTTCTCGGCGCCGGTGGGGTACATCACCCGTCCCTACATCGTCTACCGCTCCCGCGACGAACGCCCCGACGCAGCGACCGGCACCCGAGCTCCCCAACGTGGCTGGGAACGCCCTGAGCTCCACAAGAAGTGACGCTCTCCCACCAACCGCCGACGCGCTCGACGAGCTGACGCAGCAATTGGGGTGGCCAGCGCCGGCGCGTCAGCGGGCCGCGGCGCGATGTCTGCATGCACCAAGCTCGAAGCCGCAGCCCCGGCCCGAGACAGCTGCACTGTTGACATGGTCGACCTCGTGGGACGACCGTAGAAAGGCGGTTGACGACGATTCGAGCGGAGGTCAGCCCGTGAGCAAGCGGCAGAGCGTTGTGAACGGCACGGACGCGGAGGCGCAGGTCACCGACGACCCACGCGAGCAGATCGAGATCGGGGTGCTGCTGCCCAACGGGAGGCTCGCCGCCCTCCACTTCGCTTCCTCCGCCGAAGCGGAGGCGTGGGCCGAGCCGGAGAACGGCGAGCAGGTGGTCGAATACAACATCTTGAGCGAATGCTCGTTCAACTCCTGCTGATGACCACCGACCGCCCCCGCACCCAGGAGCCGGGCGGGCTGGCCAAGTCGCCGAAGCGCACCCGCTCCGAACCCGCCAAGAGCACCGGCCTTGCCCCACGCCAAGTCGGCTACGCCGTCACGCGCCTGCGCAAGGAGGGAGCCGCAGTCCCCGACGGTTGGGGCGGGATCAAGGGCACCCGGTAGTGGATCGAGTTGAGCATCAGCAAGATCAGCAACAGGCCGTCGTATGACGGACCTGCCGACACGGCCCCAGGGGATTGACATCGACCCTGGGATTAAGAGCCTCCATCAGACCCGGG
>JAHECE010000137.1 GCA_024641895.1 Actinomycetales bacterium | reverse complement strand
TCTCTCCGCTCGGGTCCCCGACGGCGAAGTCGACGTAGCGCACGTGCCAGCCCGGCACGCCGCGGCCGTCGAACTCGAGAACGACGCGGTCGAAGCCGGGGTTGACGTCCGCCCGGATGTCGGAGAGGACCCCGGCGTCGCCGCCGGCCTGCTCGCCGTGGTCCGGCAGCGTGTTGGCGTAGAACGGCGGGGGTTCGTCGATCCCCCCGCCGTCGGGGGCGCCGCCGTCGGACGGGGTTTCCACCTCAGGCACGACAGGGTCGTCGGACGGCTCGGCCGGTGAGCTCGCCGGCGACGGCGCTCCGGTCCCCGCGTCGTCGCCCGGCGACTGTTCGTCGGTCGGTGCGGGGCCGGTCGTGCCGCTCGAGTCCGGGGAGGTGGTGACGCCGGCCGGCGGCCCGGTACCGGCGTCCGGCACCTGGCCCGCGACGCTGCACCCAGCCAGCGCGAGGCTCACCACTGCGCCCAGCGAAGCGAACGTGGGGATCCTGCGGCGACGCCCCCCTGCGATGACTGTGATCATCACGCCCCCCTTCTCTTCGATGTTAAGTCCGTGACCAGCGACGTCGTGCGTGATTGATCAGCTTCTCGACGACCGACCACGGCGCCGGAGTGCGGCCCGGTAGGGTCGGGCGATCGAGGATCGACCACCCCTCTCCCGGGAGACGACGTGCCTGTTGACGAGACGAATGCCCGGTCGGTGACGGGGTCCGGGGCTGACGGACGCATCCGCGTCGCGCTCGTCTTCGGCGGCCGCAGCTCGGAGCACCCGATCAGCTGTGCGACAGCGGCGGGCGTCCTGCGTGCGATCGACCGCACCCGCTACGAGGTGGTCCCTCTCGGCATCAGTCCCGAAGGCGAGTGGGTCCTGGCCGCGGACGACCCCGAGAGGTGGAGCCTGCGCGCGGGGCACACACCGCGGGTCGAGGGGCCGGGACCGGATGGAGACGGGCACGTGGTGCTCCCGTTGAGTGCCTCGGGCGGCGAGATCGTCGTCCTGAGGCCCGGCGGTCGGGCGGAGTCGCTCGGTCGGGTCGACGTCGTGTTCCCGGTGCTGCACGGTCCGTTCGGCGAGGACGGCACGCTTCAGGGCCTTCTCGAGCTCGCGGGCGTTCCCTACGTGGGCTCCGGCGTCCTGGCGTCCTCGGCAGGGATGGACAAGCACTACATGAAGATCGTCCTCGCCGGCCACGGGTTGCCGATCGGCCCGTACACCGTGATCACGGCCCGGCAGTGGCGCTCCGAGCCGGACCTGTGCCTGCAGACCGTCGCCGCGCTGAGCAGCCCGGTATTCGTGAAACCGGCCCGTGCGGGCTCCAGCTTCGGCATCACCAAGGTTGCGGACGCCGGCGACGCGGTGGCGGTGCGAGCTGCGATCGAGGCGGCGCACGAGCACGACCCGAAGGTCGTCGTCGAGGCCGGCATCGTCGGCCGGGAGATCGAGTGCGGGGTCCTCGAGGGCCGGGGGGACGCCCGGCCACGCACCACGCTTCCTGGCGAGATCGTCGTCGACCCCGGTCACGGGTTCTACCACTTCGACGCCAAGTACTTGAGCTCCGAGGGCGTCCAGCTCGCCTGCCCGGCGGACCTGCCCGACGAGGCGGGGTCGCGGATGCGTGAGCTCGCGGCACGAACCTTCGACGCGTTCGGTGCCGAGGGCTTGTCGCGGGTGGACTGCTTCTACACGCCGGACGGCGACTTCATCGTCAACGAGATCAACACCCTGCCCGGCTTCACCCCGAGCTCGATGTACCCGTTCATGTGGCAGCAGACCGGGCTGGCCTACCCCGACCTGATCGACGAGCTCATCCAGCTCGCCCTCGAGCGGCCCGTCGGACTGCGCTGACGTCGCTCGACCTGGGTCGCTCGCCTTCGTGGGGGTGGAGGGGACTGCGCCCGCCGGGCTTCAGAGGCACGTCCTACCGGCGGCCGTCGCCGACACCGCGACGCTCAGGTCGACCAACGGCGCCGTCGCCTGCGTGCCGTCGGGCTGGACCGCTGAGGGCACGACGACCTCGACCGCCGGGATCCGCCCGTAGGTGACGAAGGTCCACGCGTCGTCGGCCTCGACCGCGATCCAGTCCACGGCCCTGCCGGTCGGGTCGGTGACCCGGACGCACTGCTCCGTGCTGGGGCCAGGCGGCTCGACGCCGCAGCGCAGCACGACGGGATCAGTCGTTCCCCACGCGCGGCTCGACTGGCTCGTCGTGGTGCGGCGCTCAAGACCCACGAGCTCCTGCGGGGCGAGCTGGAGCACGACGCCGCAGGCCGGGTCGTTCGCGTGGGGCGCCGGCGCCACCACGACGCTTGCGGCGCAACCGGCCAGGGCGACGAAGGCCGTGACCGTCAGCAGGGCTCGACGGCCAGGGGGCCCGCCTGCTCGGCGCGGCCCGTCGCTCCTCGCACGTCGGCGCTGGAGGCTCTCGCTGCGGGGCACGAGGTCACGCTAGCGGGACCGGCCCGCCGGTACGGTGTGCCCGTGACGACCCACCCGGTTGCCGTGGCGGCCGACGGCGAGCCCGGTGGACCCCGGGTCCGCGAGCTCGGCGAGGAAGCCTTGCTCGCGGCCTTCGTGCCGCTGCTGCCGACCGGTCGCCGGACGCTGGTGGGAGTCGGTGACGACGCCGCGGTCGTCGCGGCTCCGGACGGCCGGTTCGTCGTGTCGACGGACGTCCTCGTCGAGGACCACCACTTCCGCCGTACCTGGAGCACCGGCTACGACGTCGGCTGGCGTGCGGCGAACCAGAACCTCGCGGACGTCGCTGCGATGGGCGCGGAGCCGACCGTGCTGGTCGTTGCGCTGGTCGTGCCACCGGACCTGGAGGTCTCCTGGCTCGTCGACCTGGCCCGCGGACTGGCCGACGCGGTCGGCCCGCACGGTGTCGGCGTCGTCGGCGGCGACCTCAGCGCCGGGGAGAAGGTCGTCGTCGCGGTGACGGTGCACGGAGACCTGGCCGGGCGCCGCCCGGTTCTGCGCAACGGCGCGCGACCGGGTGACGTGGTCGCGCTCGCGGGCGTCGTCGGCCGGTCGGCCGCAGGGCTCGCGCTCCTCGAGGCAGGTCTTGGTGGCGTCGGAGGCGATGCGACCGAGTACCTCGAGCTCGTCGCGGCCTACCTGCGACCGGACCCGCCGATCACCGCCGGCCCCGAGGCCGCCGGCGCGGGCGCGACGGCGATGATCGACCTCAGCGACGGGCTCCTGCGAGATGCCGGACGGGTCGCCGGATCGAGCGGTGTCGTCGTCGACCTCGATGCACTCGACCGGGTGCTCGAGTCAGATCTCCTGGCGGTCGCCGAGGCGGCTGAGGCCGTCGGTGCCGACCCGCTGCGCTGGGTGCTGACCGGTGGCGAAGACCACGCACTCGTCGCGACCTTCCCGGCCGAGACGCCGCTGCCGGCCGACTTCCGCCCCATCGGCCACGTGCATGCACCGAGTCAGGGCGCGCCGGCGGGCAGCGTGCTGGTCCAGGGTGGACGGCCTCCGGTGACCGGCCTCGGGTGGGACCACTTCGCGGGGGCCTGACGGCTCGGCCGACGTGGCCCGCGATCCTGCCCGTCGGGTGACACGTTGCGTCACGTTCCGTGCGCCGGGTGGCACGAGATGCACCGGTCCGGGTGCCGCGAACGGTGCCTCTCGTGTCACAGGGCGGGGGAGGGCGTGCCGATCGGGTCGCTCGTCGGCGGACGGCACCCGGCGCGGGGAGTCTGTTCCGGCGTGATTGACGCGAGATCCCCCGGACAGCACAGAGCCGCCCGGTCGACCTCCGACCGGGCGGTCGGGGATCTGGGGCGGCTCTGGGGTGGGGCGGCGTCGGTCGTCCGGGGCTCAGATGGCCCGGGTGACCTTGCCCGCCTTCAGGCACGAGGTGCACACGTTCTGGCGCTTCGGCGTGCTGCCGACGAGCGTGCGCACGCGCTGGATGTTGGGGTTCCAGCGGCGCTTCGTACGCCGGTGCGAGTGCGAGATGCTGTGCCCGAAGCCGGGGCCCTTGCCGCAGACGTCGCAGTTGGCAGCCACGGAACACTCCTGATGTCGTGAGCACGCCGCCGGTGGGCGGTCGTGTCGAGTCTTCTGTTGCCGCGCAGCGCACGGCAAGCCCGATCGGGCAACGTGGGCAGCGTACCCGAGACGAGCCCGCCGACCCAAACCCCCGCCACAGCCCGGGGCGCCGCATCCGCCGGGCGGTCGACGACGCCGACAACCACGGGTCACCCTGAGCGCCTCGACGGTCGGCGCCAGGGACTAGCCTGCCCACAGAAGCGCACGGTGCAGCCGGCGACGGCCTTGCGCCCGGGCCGCTGAGTGACGGGAAATGCGGAGGAGGCGCCAGGGTGACGGACGCGGACGGCGGTGTCTCGGTCCTGTTCGCGCAGCCACGTGGGCGGCAGTGGGAGGACGACCGGAGCCGGGTGTTCGACGGCGCCGTGATGCGCGCCTGGATCGAGCGTTCCCACGCCGCGCTCGCCGCGGCCCGGGACGAGCTGGACGCGCTCAACGTCTTTCCGGTGCCGGACTCCGACACCGGCACCAACCTCTTCCTCACGATGTCGGAGGGGCGCGCCGCACTCGCCGAGCTCCCGCACGACGCGACGCTGGGCGAGGTCGCCCAGGCGGTGGCCGACGGCGCCCTGATGGGCGCACGAGGCAACTCGGGGATCATCCTCAGCCAGTACCTGCGCGCGGTGGGCGCGACCTTCGCGGAGCAGACCGAGGTGGAGGGCGGCCTGTGGGCCTCGGCGCTCGACCGGGCCGCGCTCTCCGCGGCAGAGGCGATGGCGGAGCCCGTCGAGGGCACCGCGCTCACCGTCGTCGCGGCGGCCTCTGATGCCGCCAGGCGGGCAGCCTTCCTCGCTCGAGGCCGGGCGGAGACTCCGGTGGCCGAAGTCGTACGGGCTGCCGCCGAGGCGTCCCACGCCGCCCTCGCGCTCACGCCGAGCCTGCTGGCGCCGCTCGCCGAGCGTGGCGTCGTCGATGCAGGCGGGGCCGGATTCGTCTTGCTCCTCCAAGCGCTCGCCGACACGGTCACGGGCTCGACGATCCACGTGCCGGTGGTGCTCACGGCGCCCGGCGGGCCCCGCGGCGCCGTCGATGGCGCGGCGGAGAGCGACGCGTCGGGGGAGTGCATCGCAGACTCGCACGGGCACGAGCACCATCTCGAGCACTACCAGGCCGGCGACTACGAGGTGATGTACGTCCTGTCGGCCTCGGAGGAGGCCGCGGACGACCTCCGTGCCCGCCTCGGCCAGATCGGCGCCTCGGTCGGCGTCGTCGGCGGGGTGGCGCCGAGCCAGCCCAGGGGCCTGTGGCACGTCCACGTCCACACGAACGACCCCGTGCTCGCGGTCGCAGCGGCGCGGGGGGAGCGGATCCGTCAGGTATGCGTGCGCTACCTGCGTGGCGCGCGCCCCTCGGCCGACGCGCTGGGCTTGGTGGCCTGCACGCGTGCCCCGGGCCTCATCGCCCCGCTCGCCGCTGCCGGGGCTGTCGTCGTCTTCGTCGACGCGGGAGACCCGGGCGTCCGATCAGGCATCGCCCGGGCGGTGGTCGACAGCGGCCGCAAGCGGGTCGGGATCCTGCCCTGCGGGCCGCGCACGGCCGCCGCGGCCCTGGAGGTCGTCGGGAGCTTCACCGCCCGCGGCTCCGAGCTGCAGGTCGAGGTCCTCGAGTCCCGCGGTGAGGCCGCGGTCGTGGCCGGGGTCGCAGGTCTCGCCGGGGCCGGCTCCGCGCAGGACGCCGTGGCGCTGGTGAGCGGGGGCGTCGCTCGCACGCGGACCGGACTCGTCGCGTGGCCCGGCCGGCCGGGGGCTGCCGACGTCGCCGCCCTCATGCAGGCTGCCGTCACCGGCGCGCGCGACCTCGTCCGCCCCGGGGACGAGGTCTTGACCGTGGTGACGGGTCAGGGCGTGCCGCGCGCGGTCGTCGACGCGCTCGCCGCCGCCGCGAGCGGGGTCGCGCCGGACATCGAGGTCATCGAGCTCGAGGGCGGGCAGGTGTCGCCGGCGTTCGCGCTGGGGGTCGAGTGACGACGAGGGCCGGCGAGCCGCTGACCAGGGTCTTGGGAGAGCGCACGGCCAAAGCCCTGGCAGGGCTCGGGCTGGCCAGCGTCGACGATCTCCTGCGGCACTACCCGCGCCGCTACGACGAGCCGGGGCGCTTCACCGATCTCACCGATCTCGCCGAGGGCGAGCACGTCACGGTCATGGCGAACATCGCGGCAGCGACCACCCGGCCGATGCGCGCCAAGCAGGGCTGGATCATGTCGGTCCTGGTCACGGATGGGGCGGCTCGGCTCGCCCTGACGTTCTTCGCGAGACGGATGCCGATGCTGAAGTCCCTCGAGGCACGGCTGAAGCCGGGACGCACGGGGCTCTTCACCGGCACGGTCTCCCTGTACCGCGGCGAGCGTCAGCTCACCCACCCCGACTTCCTGATGCTCGACGATCTCGACGACGAGGCCGCCGTCATCCTCGAGGCGTCGCGACCGATGCCCGTCTACGCCGCGAGCGCCTCGATACCGTCCTGGCGGATCCTCCTGGCGGTGCGCACGGTGCTCGACCCGATGACCCAGGAGGACCTGGCGGACCCGATCCCGGGACCCGTGCGGCAGGAGCTCGGCCTGCCCGGCCTCGTCGAGGCGCTGCGGGGGCTGCACCGGCCGACGGACGCCGCCGAGTGGCGCCGGGCCAGAGAGCGGATGCGCTTCGAGGAGGCGTTCGTGCTGCAGGCGGCCCTCGCACGACGCCGGGCGGAGATCGCCCACCTCAAGGCACAGCCACGACCTGCGCGACCAGACGGACTGCTGGCCGCGTTCGATGCGCAGCTGCCGTTCACGCTGACCGCCGGTCAGAACGCTGTCGGGGCTGAGCTCGGCGTCGAGCTGTCGCGAGCCGAGCCGATGCAGCGGCTGCTCCAGGGCGAGGTCGGCTCTGGAAAGACGGTGGTCGCCCTGCGCGCGATGCTTCAGGTGGTCGACGCCGGAGGCCAGGCCGCGCTCCTCGCGCCCACCGAGGTGCTCGCAGCCCAGCACGTGCGCTCCATCTCGGGGCTCCTCGGTGCCCTCGG
>JAHECE010000136.1 GCA_024641895.1 Actinomycetales bacterium | reverse complement strand
CAGCCGCCCGGCGAGTCGTCGCAGATCCACGGCGGCAGGGTACGCCGTCGGTCCGCGCCCGCCCGGCGGCGGCGGGCGGCCGCAAGGACGTGGCCCGTGCCGGGCTTCCCGCCGGGTCCATTCCGTGGAAGGCGGGCGGCGTGTTACGTGCACGTCACAGAACCGGGCTACGTTCAGCGACATGTTGCCCGACGTCTTCGACGGCTATCCGAGCGGGGCCGCCTGGGACGAGATGGTCGATGCCCCGGGTCAGATCCGGTCCCCTTACGAGCACGTGCACGCCACCATGAGCCAGCTCTCGCCGGCGGAGCTGCGGGCGCGCGCCGACAGCCTGGCTCGCTCCTACCTCGCGCAGGGCGTCACGTTCGACGTCGGGGGCGTCGAGCGGCCGTTCCCGCTCGACGCCGTGCCACGCGTCCTGGCGGCGCAGGAGTGGGACGTGCTGGCCCCGGGTATCGCCCAGCGCGTGCGGGCACTCGAGGCGCTCCTCGACGACGTCTACAACCGGCAGAAGGTCGTCTCCGACGGCGTCATCCCGCGCAGCCTCGTCGTGTCCTCCGCCCACTTCCATCGCGCGGCCCGCGGCATCCAGCCGCCGAACGGCGTGCGGGTGCACGTCTCGGGCATCGACGTCGTCCGTGACTCCGCCGGGGGCTGGCGCGTCCTCGAGGACAACGTCCGGGTGCCCAGCGGCGTCAGCTATGTCATCTCCAACCGTCGGGCGATGGCGCAGTCGCTGCCCGAGCTGTTCGCCACCATGCGCGTGCGACCGGTCGTGGACTATCCGCGCCGCCTGCTCGCCGCTCTCACGGCAGCTGCGCCACGCGGCGTCGACGACCCGGTCGTGGTCGTCTTGACCCCGGGCGTCTACAACAGCGCCTACTACGAGCACACCCTGCTGGCACGACTCATGGGCGTCGAGCTCGTCGAGGGCCGCGACCTGTTCGTCGCCGGCGGCAAGGTCTACATGCGCACCACCGAGGGCCGACGGCGGGTGGACGTGATCTACCGCCGCGTCGACGACGACTACATCGACCCCGTCGCCTTCCGCGCCGACTCCTTCCTCGGCTGCCCCGGCCTCGTCACGGCGGCGCGGATCGGTTCGGTCACCATCGCGAACGCGATCGGCAACGGCGTCGCGGACGACAAGTTGATGTACACGTACGTCCCCGACCTCATCCGGTACTACCTCGGTGAGGACCCGATCCTGCCGAACGTCGACACCTGGCGGCTCGAGGAGCCGGCGGCACTGACCGAGGTCTGCGACCGGTTGGACGAGCTCGTGGTCAAGCCCGTCGACGGCTCGGGCGGCAAGGGGATCATCATCGGTCCGGCCGCCTCGCCCGAGGAGCTGGCCGCGGCCAAGAAGCACCTGATCGCCGACCCCCGCGGCTGGATCGCGCAACCGGTCGTCCAGCTCTCGACCGTCCCCACCCTGGCCGGCGACCGCCTGCGGCCCCGGCACGTTGACCTGCGCCCCTTTGCCGTGAACGACGGCGAGAACGTCTGGGTGCTGCCGGGCGGCCTCACCCGGGTGGCGCTGGCCGAGGGACAGCTCGTCGTCAACTCCTCTCAGGGCGGTGGCTCGAAAGACACGTGGGTGCTCGGCGAGGCCCGGCCGCCCCAGCGGGAGGTCGTCGTGGCCGCGGGAACCCGGATGCCGCAGGCCCGCATCCCGCACGACGAGGGCCCGGAGGACGCCGGCAGCGCACAGCAGCAGCAACAGCAGCAGCAACAACAACAGCAGCGGGGGCGGCTTGAGCAGGGCCTGGAGGCGCGCACGTCATGCTGAGCCGGATCGCCGAGTCCCTGTTCTGGATCGGGCGCTATGTCGAGCGGGCGGACGACACGGCCCGCATCCTCGATGCCCATCTCCAGCTGCTGCTCGAGGACCCCTGGGTCGAGGAAGACCTGGCGTGCCGCTCGCTCCTCGCCGTCATGGGTGCGGCTGAGCCGCCACAGTCGGACCTCGTCACGCGCCGGACGGTCATGGACCTCCTCGCCTACGACGTCTCGGCGCCGAGTGCGATCGCGGGCGCGCTGGCCTCGGCTCGGGAGAACGCGCGCCGGGCTCGCGAGATCGTCTCCACCGAGCTCTGGGAGTGTCTCAACCAGACGTGGAACCAGCTGATGGTCCAGCGGGACACCCTGGCCCCGCACGACTTCTTCGCCTGGATCCGCGAACGGGCCGCGATCGTCTCCGGGCTCGTCGACTCAGGGACGAGTCGCGACCTGACCTGGCAGTTCCTGGTGCTGGGTCGGAGCATCGAGCGCGCCGACATGACGGCGCGTCTGATCGCCACCCGAGCCCTCAGCGGTGTCAGCGGTCCCACGTGGACGACGCTGCTGCGGTCCTGCGGGGCGCACGAGTCCTTCCTGCGCACCTACCGCGGCAGCGCCAGCGACGCCTTGGCCGCCGAGTTCCTCCTCCTCGACCGGAACTTCCCGCGGTCGGTCTTCTACGCCCTCCAGCGAGCCGAGCGCTGCCTCGAGGAGCTCTCGCCCGCCGAGGTGCGCAAGGGCGCCTCCGAGGACGATGCGCGCCGGATCCTCGGCCGGGCGCGCTCGAGCCTCGAGTTCCGGCCCCTCGGTGACCTGCTGGCCGGCCTGCCGGACGAGATGGAGCACGTCCAACGCGCGTGCTCCGCCGCGAGCGATGCCGTACGAGGCCGGTACTTCCCGTCGCCCGCGTCGACGGCCTGGGTAGGGGAGACGCTGTGAACGTCGCGACCACGAGCTCGGGGGAGGCCCGGTGAGCCGGCTGCGGGTCGTCCACCGCACGACCTTCGACTACGAGCGTCCGGTGTCCGCCTCCTACAACGAGGCCCGCATGCGCCCGGCGAACCTGCCCGGCCAGACGGTGCTCGGGAGCAGCATCGTCGTCGAGCCGTCCACGTGGTCGACCGACTACCGGGACTACTGGGGCACCGTGGTCACGGCGTTCGAGGTCCTCGAGCCACACACCCGGCTCGTCGTCACGTCGGAGTCGAGGGTCGACGTCACCCCGGTCCGGGTCGACGACAACGGATGCCGGTGGGCAGACCTCACGGGACGGGTGTTCATCGATCGGTTCACCGAGTACCTCGTGCCGACGCCGGTGACCGAGCCCGCCGAGGAGCTCGTGTTGCTGGCCCGTGCCGCCGCCGAGGGCCTGGAGCCCCGCGAGGCGGCGCTGGCCGTCTGTGGCGCGGTCCGTGCCGAGATCGAGTACGTGCCCGGTGCGACCGGTGTCCACACCAGGGCCCGCGAGTCGTGGTCGGAGCGCAAGGGCGTCTGCCAGGACGTCGCCCACCTCGCGCTGGGAGCGCTGCGCACCATCGGCATCCCGGCGCGCTACGTCTCCGGCTACCTCCACCCGATCAGCGACGCGCCGGTGCTCGGCGAGGCCGTGAACGGGCAGTCGCACGCTTGGGTCGAGTGGTGGACGGGCGACTGGCACGGCTACGACCCGACCAACGCCAAGCCGGTCGGCGAGCATCACGTGATCGTGGCCCGTGGTCGGGAGTACGGGGACGTGACGCCGCTGCGAGGGGTCTTCGCCGGCGGCGCCAGCGTTCGGCAGCAGGTCGAGGTGGAGATCACTCAGGAGGCCTGAGCCTCCGGGAGCGCGCAGGCAGGCGCACGCCGTCGGCGCACCCCGGCGAACCTGGGTGGGGTCGCTGCCGTGGGACGATGTGCGCCATCCCGACCCGTGAGGTTCATTGCCCGTGACGACGTCGCCCGACGCCACCCGCCATGCCGGTGCAGCCGCCCATCGCGCGATCCTGCCGGCCTCGACCGACCCTTCGCTCCTGCGCAACTTCTGCATCATCGCCCACATCGACCACGGCAAGTCCACCCTGGCCGACCGGATGCTTCAGCTGACAGGGGTCGTCGACGCGCGCTCGATGCGTGCCCAGTACCTCGACCGGATGGACATCGAGCGCGAGCGCGGCATCACGATCAAGTCGCAGGCGGTCCGGCTGCCCTGGGTTGTCGACCAGACGGCCTACGCGCTCAACATGATCGACACCCCCGGTCACGTCGACTTCACCTATGAGGTCTCGCGGTCGCTCGCCGCCTGCGAGGGTGCCGTGCTGCTCGTCGACGCCGCCCAGGGCATCGAGGCGCAGACCCTCGCCAACCTTTACCTCGCCCTCGAGAACGATCTCGTGATCATTCCCGTGCTCAACAAGATCGACCTGCCGGCCGCGCAGCCCGACAAGTACGCGGCGGAGCTGGCAGGGCTCATCGGCGGCCGACCTGAGGACTGCCTGCGGGTCTCGGGCAAGACGGGCGTGGGCGTGACCGAGCTCCTCGACCGTATCGTCGAGCTGGTCCCGCACCCCACGGGCGATGCCGCTGCACCCGCTCGCGCGATGATCTTCGACTCCGTCTATGACACCTACCGGGGCGTCGTCACGTATGTGCGTGTGATTGACGGCCACCTCAGCCCCCGTGAGCGCATCGCGATGATGTCCACCAAGGCCACCCACGAGCTGCTCGAGATCGGCGTCATCTCGCCGGAGCCGATGCCGTCCGCGGGGCTCGGCGTCGGGGAGGTCGGCTACCTGATCACCGGCGTCAAAGACGTGCGCCAGTCCAGGGTCGGCGACACGGTGACCAACGCGAACCGGCCGGCGGCGTCGGCGCTCGGCGAGTACCGCGACCCCAAGCCGATGGTCTTCTCGGGGCTGTACCCGATCGACGGCTCGGACTACCCGGCTCTGCGAGACGCACTCGACAAGCTCAAGCTGAACGATGCCGCGCTCGTCTACGAGCCGGAGACCTCGGCAGCCCTCGGTTTCGGCTTCCGCTGCGGCTTCCTGGGCCTCCTGCACCTCGAGATCGTGCGTGAGCGCCTCGAGCGTGAGTTCGACCTCGACCTCATCTCGACCGCGCCCAACGTCGTCTACGACGTCTCGATGGAGGACGGGAGCCAGGTCCGGGTGACCAACCCGAGCGAGTTCCCGGCCGGAAAGGTCACCGAGGTCCGCGAGCCGGTGGTGAGGGCGACCATCCTGACTCCGACCGAGCACATCGGTTCGATCATGGAGCTCTGCCAGAACCGCCGCGGGACGCTGCACGGCATGGAGTACCTGTCGGAGGAGCGCGTCGAGCTCCGCTACACCCTCCCGCTCGCCGAGATCGTGTTCGACTTCTTCGACCAGCTGAAGTCGCGGACCCGCGGCTACGCCTCGCTCGACTACGAACCCACCGGCGACCAGCCGGCCAACCTCGTCAAGGTCGACATCCTGCTCCAGGGCGAGGCCGTGGACGCGTTCAGTGCGATCGTGCACCGCGACAAGGCCTACGCGTACGGCGTGATGATGGCCGGCAAGCTCCGCGAGCTCATCCCCAGGCAGCAGTTCGAGGTACCGATCCAGGCCGCGGTCGGCTCGCGCATCATCGCGCGCGAGACCATCCGCGCGATCCGCAAGGACGTGCTCGCCAAGTGCTACGGCGGCGACATCACCCGCAAGCGCAAGCTGCTGGAGAAGCAGAAGGAGGGCAAGAAGCGGATGAAGACCATCGGGCGGGTCGAGGTGCCCCAGGAGGCCTTCATCGCGGCGCTCTCCTCGGACCCGGCCGAGAAGGACAAGCCGAAGAAGTGACCCGGGCCGCCGCGGGGTTGCGGGCGTGAGCCCGGCCTTGCCCGAGGGGGACGCCGCGCCCGACGACGGCGCGTTGCCCGCCTCCGTCGTCGCGGGTGCCGAGGTCCGCGACCTGGGCGTCTACCTGCATGTCCCGTTCTGCACGGTCCGCTGCGGCTACTGCGACTTCAACACCTACACCGCCCAGGAGCTCGGTGGTGGCGCGAGCAGGGCCACCTATGCGACGACGGCGCGGCAGGAGATCCGCCTCGCCGGCGAGGTCCTGCGCGGCGCCGGACTGCCGGAACGACCGGTGCGCACCGTGTTCTTCGGGGGCGGCACGCCGACGATCCTGCCCGCTGCGGACCTCGTCTCGATGCTCCGGGCACTCGAGGGCGAGTGGGGCCTGGCGCCCGACGCCGAGGTCACGACCGAGGCCAACCCCGACTCCGTGACCCCGGAGAGCCTGCGCGCTCTCGCGGCCGGAGGCTTCACGCGGGTCTCGTTCGGCATGCAGTCGGCCGTCCCGCACGTGCTGGCGACCCTGGACCGCACCCACGACCCCGCACGGGTCGCGCTCGCGGTCGCCTGGGCGCGCGATGCCGGCCTGAGCGTGTCGGTCGACCTCATCTACGGCACGCCGGGCGAGAGCCTCTCGGACTGGGCCACGAGCCTGGACGCCGCCGTTGCGCTGGCGCCGGACCACGTCTCCGCCTACGCACTGGTCGTCGAGGCGGGCACCCGGCTCGCGGTCCGGGTGCGCCGGGGCGAGGTCCCGGTGCCCGATCCGGACGACGAGGCCGTGAAGTACGAGATGGCGGACGACGCCCTGAGCGCCGCCGGCCTGGCCTGGTACGAGGTCAGCAACTGGTCCCGCACGCTCGAGGCGGCCTGCCGGCACAACCTCGCGTACTGGACTGGCCAGGACTGGTGGGGGATCGGACCCGGGGCACACAGCCACGTCGGCGGCGTCCGCTGGTGGAACGTCAAGCATCCGCGGGCCTATGCGGATCGGCTTGCCCAAGGGCTCAGCCCTGCCGCCGGTCGCGAGGTGCTCGGACCACGGGAAGCCGAGCTCGAGCGCATCCTCCTCGGCGTCAGGCTCGCCGCCGGTCTCGACGTGGCGACGGCGTGGGGCCCCGAGCGCGACCTGCCGAGCGCCGAGGCATCGGGGCACTCCTCGGTGGTCCGGGCATCCCGTCTCACCGAGCTCGCGGACGACGGGTTGGTCGAGGCAGCGGCCGCACGTTCAGGGCGCGCCGTGCTGACCCGCCGCGGGCGCCTGCTGGCCGACCTCGTGGTGCGCGCGCTCACGGGCTGACGTCGTCGGGTCGGGCAGGGCCGGCGTCGTCGGGCGGGTGAGACGACCCTTCGCGGTCCCGCGCATGCCCGATGCTCGACGCCCGGGCTCGTGCATGCCCGACGCGGACGGATGCCGACGTGATCTGCGTGACGAGCCTCGGCGCGGCGTCCTTGACACGATCCCGGCCCGAGCGATTCGCTGAACCGCCTCTCAAGGCGAGCTCGAACGTGCGAGACCAACCGAGCCTAAGGACGGCTATGAGCGAGAACCCACCGAGCAGCGGCACGCCGCTGCCTGACGAGCCGGCCCGCCC
>JAHECE010000006.1 GCA_024641895.1 Actinomycetales bacterium | reverse complement strand
CGGCGCACCGGATCGCGCCCGCCGAGACGTTGTTGCAGGAGCAGACGTTCGCATCGTCCGGGAGGCTCGTGGTCGGCGCCGGACCGGATCCCTCCGGCAGGAGGAACGCGGCGGGGTCGGCACCGAGCTCGCGCCCCACCATGGGTCGCAGCGACGAGTAGGCGGACGCGTCGCCGACGAGGATGCCGCCGAGGAGGGTGCGCGCGTCGTCGGAGAGCACGAGCTTCTTGTAGACGCCGGCCACCGGGTCCGCGAAGACGACGTCCAGGGCCCCGGCCGTGGTGCCGAAGGCGTCACCGAAGGAGGCGACGTCCACGCCGAGCAGCTTGAGCTTGGTGGACATGTCGGCGCCGGGGAACGTCGCCATGCCGCCGAGCAGCCGGTCGACGACGATCTCGGCCATCGTGTAGCCGGGCGCCACGAGCCCGAGGCAGCGACCCTCGATGCACGCGACCTCGCCGATCGCCCACACCGCCGGGTCGGCGGTCCGACAGCTCTCGTCGACGACGACGCCGCCGCGCGCACCGATCTCGAGACCGGCCGCCCTGGCGAGCTCGTCGCGGGGGCGCACGCCCGTGGCGATCACGACGACGTCGACGTCGAGGCGGTCGCCGTCGGCGAACTCCATCCGTCCGACGTTTCCGCTCGGGGCCGCCTTGATCTTGGAGGTGGCGGTGCTCGTGCGGATCGTGATGCCGAGGGCGGCGATCAACCGGCGCAGGGCCTCGCCACCTCCCTCGTCCACCTGGAGCGCCATGAGCCGCGGGGCGAACTCCACGACCGTGCTCTCGACGCCGAGGGCCTGCAGGGCGCCCGCGGCCTCGAGGCCGAGGAGACCGCCGCCGACGACGGCGCCGCGGACGGTGCGACCGAGGGCCTTCCCGCGGTCCTCGACCCACTGACGGAGGGCGGCGACGTCGTCGATGGTCCGGTAGACGTACACGCCGGGCAGGTCGGCTCCGGGCATCGGGGGAACGAAGGGGTAGGAGCCGGTCGCCAGCACGAGGGCGTCGTAGGGGACGGTGCGCCCGAGGTCGTCCGTGACCGTGCGCGCCTCGCGGTCGATCACCGTCGCGGGCGTGCCCTTGCGGAGCGAGACGAGGGGGTCGGCCCACAGCGAGCCGTCTCCCAGGGCAAGGTCCTCGGGGTCGCGCCCGGAGAAGTAGGACGTGAGCGCCACGCGGTCGTACGGCGGACGCGGCTCCTCCGCGAAGACGGTGACCTGCCAGGCCGCGTCGGCGTCGCGGTCGCGCAAGGCCTCGACCAACCGGTGGGCGACCATGCCACCACCGACGACGACGAGGCGCCTGCGTTCGACCGTGTCGCCGGGGACCGCTGCGGAGGTGGGCTGTCCGTCCATGAGATCACGGTAGGGACGGCCTGTTTCGCGACGGTGCCTCGTGTGTTTCGACGGCCGAACATCACGCTCACATGCCACTTTCGGACACGTGAGATGCTCGTTTGTGTCCGATGAGACCTGGATCACACCCTGCTACAAGCACAATCGGGCCCGGGATCGACTACACAAGGGGTTATGGATTGCCCCACCGAGACCATCTCCGACCGCTGGCGCCTCTTTCGACGAGCGCGCGAGGCGGGCGCGGCTGAGGTCGAGGCCTATGACCGCTACCTCCACCCTCGCAGCCGGATCACCGACGCTCAGCTCGCCGAGGAGCTCGGCGAGCCGAGCGGGGCAGACCAGCGCTCGGAAGGGGCCGGTGTGAGCTGACCGCTCGCCCCCGGGAGCCGACGGGCCCGGGACCAGCGACCCGCGCGGCGCCGGACGGGCCACGCCTACGCTGGCGGTGACCCTCGTCGAGGAGGTTCCACCATGTCGCGGTCGCGATTCACGCGTTCCTTCCTCCTGCTGACCGCCCTGGGCGTCCTGGCCGTCGGCTGTTCGGGCGGGGGCGGCGAGCCCTCGCCCTCGCCCACGCCCTCCACCGCGCCTTCCGCGGCCCAGGTCACGGACGCCGACAACGGCTCGACGGTGCAGCTCGCACGCGGCGGGACACTGACCGTGTCGCTGGAGAGCAACGCCTCGACAGGCTTCGCCTGGAGCGTCGCCGAGCCCGGCCCCGCGCAGCTCGAGCTGCAGGGCGAGCCCGTGTACGTCGCGCCGGACTCGGACCTGGTCGGAGCGGCCGGGACCCAGGTCTTCACCTTCGCCGCCACCACCGCGGGAACCGGAGCGCTGACGCTGGACTACACGCGCTCGTTCGAGGAGGCAGTGCCGCCCGAGCAGACCTTCACCCTGACGGTCGAGGTCGAGTAGCACGCGGCTACGCGATCACCGGCGCGCCTGACGGGACCTGCTGCGGGTCGCCCGAGCGCGAGGAGGACGGCGCGGGCGCGTTGCGCCGGTCGGGGTCGGTGGAGTTCAGCCACTCGATCAGGCCGCCGACGACGTCCTTGCAGCCGCCGCAGCCCGTGGTCGCCTTGGTGCCCCGCGCGATCTCCGCAACCGTGCCGGCACCGGCCCGCCAGCAGGCGACGATGGCACCCTTGGTGACACCGTTGCAGCTGCACACGGTCGTGCGGTCCGGCATGAGCGTCGGAGAGGAAGCCTGCGTCGCGACGCCCTGGACGGGCCGGAGCAGCAGCTGTGCCGGGTCGACGGGCACCGGCGTGCGCCGGGTGTAGGCCGCCGTCAGGTCCGCGCCGACGGACCCGGCGCCGATGCAGGTCGCCCCGACCAACCGCCCGTCCTCCACCACGATCTCGAGGTGCCGCCCGCCGTGCGGGTCGGACAGCTGGATCACGCGCTGACCCTCGGCCGCCGGTCGGCTCGGGCCGCACACGCCCATCGTGATCACGTCGAGCCCGTGCGCCTTCAACCGGACGACGTCGGTACCGCCGGCGCTCGGCACCTCGTCGAGCACCTCGACCTCGTCCTCGGCACCCGCCGGCACGTCGGGCCCGCGGCTGGGGACCGCGCTCCTGGAGAGCTGGATCGCCAGGCGTCGCGCCTGGTCCCAGCCCTGCGCGATGAGGCCCGAACCACCCTCGGGAGGCTGCGCGCAGTCCCCGATCGCGAAGATGCAGGGATCCTGCGTCGTCGCGAGGTCCTCCCCGACGACGATGCCGCGCCGGACCTCGAGCCCAGCCTCGCGGGCGAGGCCGGACTCCGGGATCGTGCCCGCCGTGAGGACGACGAGGTCCGCCGGCAGCACCTCGCCGTCGGCCAGCCGAACGCCCGTGATCCGACCGTCCTCGACGTAGGCCTCCTCCGTGAAGACGCCGAGCCGCTGGGCGATCCCGAGCCGGTCGAGAGCATCCGAGGCGACCTTCGCGGCGATCGGGTCCAGCTGACGCTCCATGAGGTGCGGCGATCCGTGCACCACGGTCACGCACAGGCCTCGCCGCGCGAGGCCGGTCGCGACCTCGAGCCCGAGGACCCCGGCCCCGACGACGACGGCGCGGTGCGTGTTGAGCGTCGCCGCGATGATCCCGCGTGCGTCGTCGAGCGTGCGCAGCGGGAGCACGCCGCGCGGCAGCGGCGAGAGCCCGGCGACCGGGGGGATCCGGGCGCTCGAGCCGGTGGCGAGCACGAGGAGGTCGTACTCGTTCCGGCTGCCGTCGGAGCCCAGGACCACGCGGGACTCGCGGTCGATCCCGGCCGCCGCGATCCCACGGCGCACGGTCGTGCGGGGCAGGACGGCCTGCCCGAGCGCAAGCATCGCCACGTCGGCCTTGCCGGCGACGAGCTCGGAGAGGAGCACGCGGTTGTAGGGCTCGTACACCTCGGCGCCGAGGACGGTCACCTCGAAGCGCTCGTCCCCGTCGCGTCCGATCAGGTCTTCGACGAACCGCGAGCCGACCATCCCGTTGCCGATCACGACAAGCCGCACCGTACCTCCTGGCATGTCAGGCCACCCCCGCGGTCGAAGACTCGTCGAGCCGCACGTCGACGGCACAGACCTTGAACTCGGGCATCCCGGAGACAGGGTCTGTTGCATCGGTCGTGATGCGGTTGACGCTGCCCTCCCCTGCCCAGTGGAACGCCATGAAGACGGTGTCCGGCCGAACGGCCGCCGTGAGCCGGGCCTTCGCGCGGATGACCCCGCGCGAGGTCTCGAGCCGGAGCCGGTCGCCGTCCCTGGCCTTGAGCCGGTCGGCGAGGAGCGGGTGCAGCTCGACGAAGGGCTCGGGGACGGCGTCGGACAGTTCCGGCACCCGCCGGGTCTGCGCGCCGGACTGGTAATGCTGCAGCACGCGCCCGGTGACGAGGTAGAGCGGGGCATCCGCCCGGACGTCGTCGCTCGGGCCGAGATGCTGGGCGACGTGCATGCGCGCCCGGCCGTCGGGCGTCGGGAAGCCGTCGGCGAAGAGCCGCGGCGTCCCGGGGTGCGGTGCCTCGCCGTCGGGTGTCGCCGGGCACGGCCAGAAGAGGGCGGGCTCGGCGTCCAGCCGCGCGTAGCTGAGCCCGCTGTAGTCGGCAGGGCCACCGGCGCTGGCGCGGGCGAGCTCGGCGAAGACCGCGGCGGGGTCCGTGTCGAACCGCACGGTCGAGCCGAGGCGCCGCGCCAGGTCAGCCAGGATCTCGAGCTCCGAGCGGGCCTCGCCCGGCGCGGGGAGCACCCTGCGGCGGCGGATGATCCGCCCCTCGAGCGAGGTCATCGTGCCCTCCTCCTCGGCCCACTGGGTGACCGGGAGCACGACGTGCGCGAGGTCCGTCGTCTCCGACGGCACGAAGTCGCAGGCCACGAGCAGGTCGAGAGCGGCAAGCCGGTCACGGACGCGGTCGGCGTTCGGAGCGCTCACCACGAGGTTGCTGCCGTGCACGAAGAGCACCTTCGGGCCGGCCGGCGTGCCGAGGCGGCGGAGCAGCTCGACCGCCGGGACCCCCGGCCCCGGCAGGCTGTCCGGGTCCACGCCCCAGACGCCGGCGACGTGCTCGCGCGCGGCCGGGTCCGTGATCATCCGATAGCCCGGGAGCTGGTCCGACTTCTGCCCGTGCTCGCGGCCGCCCTGGCCGTTGCCCTGACCGGTGATCGCGCCGTACCCGGACCCGCGCCGCCCGGGTAGCCCCAGGGCGAGAGCCACGTTGATCGCCGCGGCCACGGTCGCGGTGCCCTGGGTGCTCTGCTCGACCCCGCGACCGGTCAGGACGTACGCGCCACCGCCACCGCGGGACGGGCTGGCGTGCGCGAGCAGCCGGGCGGCGCGACGCAAGGCGTTCGCCGAGACCCCGCAGACGGCCTCGGCGCGCTCCGGCCACCAGGAGGAGGCGCTGCGGCGCACGGCGTCGGCACCGTTCGTGCGGTCCGCGAGGTACTCCTCGTCAGCCAGGCCCTCAGCCCAGAGGATGTGCAGGATGGCGAGCAGCACCACCAGGTCGGTCCCGGGGACGGGCGCCAGGTGCAAGCCCTTGCCGTCGCCGGTGAGCGCAGCAGTGGCACTGCGGCGTGGGTCCACCACGATGAGCCCACCGGCATCGCGCACCCCGACGAGGTGCTGGACTGCCGGCGGCATGGTCTCGGCGAGGTTGCTGCCCAGCAGGAGGATCGCCTGGGCGCCGCCGAGGTCCTCCAACGGGAACGGCAGGCCGCGGTCGACGCCGAACGCCCGGTTGGCGCCGGCTGCCGCGCTCGACATGCAGAATCGCCCGTTGTAGTCGATGAACGGGGTGCGCAGCACGGTGCGCGCAAACTTCCCCAGGGCGTAGGCCTTCTCGTTCGTCAGTCCGCCGCCGCCGAACACGGCGATCGAACCCTCGCCGTGCTCGGCCTGGTTGACCAGCACCCGCTCCGCGATGAGGTTGAGCGCCTCGTCCCACGTCGCGGGACAGAGCTCGCCGCCGGCGCCGCGGATGAGCGGGGTCGTGATGCGGTCCGGGGCACTGAGCACCTGGGCACTCGTCCACCCCTTCTGGCACAGGCCACCGCGGTTCGTGGGGAAGTCACGACCGTCGACGGCGACCGGCGCGGCAGGCCGTGCCGGGTCCATCGGCGTCGCGGCCGTCACCGGTGCGGGCCGCAGACTCATCGCGCACTGCAGGGCGCAGTACGGGCAGTGGGTCGCCGTCGTGGTCATGGGGCCTCGTCTCAGGTGTCCGATCAGGCTAGGAGGCCGATGTTCGCGCGCGGTCACCGGCCCGTTACACCGGAGGGACGTCTTCCGCACGGGCAAGCCGGTCCCGGTGTGAGAACTCGCCGCACCGGAGCGGCGGCAACATCGCAGGCCTGAGCACCCGAACGGCCGGAACGGCCGGAGCGCCGGAGCGCCGGACACACCAGCGCACGCGGTGCAATCATGCGAGTCATGACTCTTGGCCCAGACGGCGGCTCGGGCGGCCCGGTCGGCTCGACGTATGCCGGCATCTACACGCTCGCCCCTCGCGAGGCAGTCGTCACTGCACTCTCCGAACTCCGTTTCTCCGGGTACGTCGGCCCACAGGAGGGCCCGTGGGTCGTTCTCGTCTGCCTGCGCGTCCGGGGCGCGGTCGCCGGCGACAAGATGACCTCGGCGGACGTGGCCCGAGCACTGTCCGCGGCGAGCGGCGGCGTCGCCTTCACGGTCGTCGTCGTGGACGACAAGATGCTCAACATCGAGGCCTTCACCTCGGGCGAGCCGGTGCTGAGGTACTACTCCGACCCGACCGTGGCCTTCCCCTACAACGACGCGCTGATGCCGGAGCCGATGGGCGTGGAGGACACCCCCGCGCTTGCCGCGGCCCTGGGTCGCGCCGAGATCGCCGAGGAGCTCGAGGAGCTGCTCGGCGAGGAGCTCGGCGAGAGCGAGAACGAGTCGGAGCGCGTCACGCGCGTGCTGCGGCTCATCGGCGCGCCCGCGTGGATCGTCGCCGCCGAGACGTTGCCGAAGAGCGTGTCTTCCGGCCCGGGAGCGAAGGAGTTCACCCGCCTGGGCGCCGGCAAGGAGGGCGTCACGGGGCGCATGGACGAGGCCGTGCGCGGGCTCGTGCGCAAGAAGAAGTAGCCCTCGCGAACACGACCTCGACCAGCGACGTCAGGGCCCGCGCGGCTCAACTTTCCAAAGCACAATGCGGCACTTTTCAATGCATGACGAACCCGGTCTCGCTCACGGCACCGCCGACCTCGTTGGGTCGACTACTCGCCGCGCTCGCGGAGGGCGTGCGCCATCGCGACGAGCCAAGCCTTCTGGTCCGCCCGCTTCTGGACGGCGGACTCGTCACGTAGCTCGAGCTGGAGAGACTCCTCCGCCGCGATCCCGGCAGCAATCTGGTGCCGGCGTTCGATCTCGGCGTCGAGCTCGGCCCCGAAAACAAGCGCCATGTTCGTGATCCAGAGCCAGAGAAGGAACACGATGAGACCGCCGAGGGAACCGTACGTCGAGTTGTACGTCGCGAATCTCGAGACGTAGTAGGCGAAACCCGTCGAGGCACCCACCCAGACGAGGATCGCGACGACCGCTCCGGCGCTCAACAGGCGCACCCGCGGTCGCTTCACGTTCGGTGTCGCGTAGTACAGGATCGCGACGACCGCCATCACGAGGAGAAGCACGATCGGCCACTTCACCGTGTTCCAGATCCGCACGGTCTGCTCGGTGAGCCCGATCGCCTCACCGAGTGCGACGGCGATCGGCCCGCTCAGCACGATCGCCACGGCGCCGACGACCACGAGCGCGAGCACGACGATCGTGACGAGGAGCATCTGCGGCCGCAGCTTCCAGAACGGCCGGCCCTCCTCCACCTCGAAGACCCTGTTCATGGCCCGACCGAACGCACCGATGTAGACCGAGGCCGACCAGAGCGCACCGGCGAGACCCAGGACGAGTCCGAGGCCGGCGGACGGTGACGACGCGATCAGCCTGATCAACGACTCCAGCTCGTCGACAGTGCTCTGGGGTGCGAGCTGACCGACGAACCTGAGCATCGCGGAGACCACCTGTTCACTCCGTCCCAGGAGCGCCAAGGTCGAGACGAGGGCGATCAACGCCGGACCGACAGCGAGAACCGCGTAGTACGTCAGCGCCGCCGCCAGATCGGTCGCTCCGTGCGCCAGGAAGTTCGCGCCTGCGCGGACGACCGGGTAGAGCCAGGCGGGCAGGGGCACTCGACGGCGGACCTCGGCCTTGCTCGACCCCTCGGGCTTGCCGGTTCCGCGCCGCGTGAGCATGGACGGCGGGCGCACGCTCCTCACCTCCCGGGGCTCGACGATGCCGGACGAGCGGCACAGGTCAAGGCTTGCACGAGTTGCGAGCCAGCCGAAGTCGGCGGACCGCCCGCGCCCGGCGGAGGTCCCGGAGCCGGCTACCGGACATCGGCGCGGCGTTCGTGGATCATCAGCGGGCGTGGATGTCACGCCTTCTTGACGACCTCGAGCTACTGCCGGGCGCCCCTGGAGGGTCCCGCCCCAGGAGTCGGCCGGCACCGTCCTCAGCGCAACGGCAGCCGACCGAGCAGGTCCCGCAGCAGGATCTCGGTGCGCGGCAGGTGGTCGGCGACGGTGAAGCCGACCACGGTCGCGCCCTCGGAGACGTCACCGAGCAGGCGGATGAGCTGGGTGAGCCGGAATCCGCCCGGCTCGAGCACCGTCGCGTTCCCCAGCTCGCTGGATTCCACGGCGTCGAGGTCGAGATGGATCGCGACACGGCGCGCCCCGGTCGAGCGCAGCCAGTCGAGCACCCGGGAGCTGTCGTGTGCGACGTCGGCAGGGGACAGCCCTCCGATGCCGAGCTCGGCCTGCCGCGCGAGGGCGTTCTTCTCGCCGGAGCGGAGGCCCACCAGGAGCACCTGGGCGGGGTCGAGGTGCGCGGGCAGCGCCCTGGTGAACTCCGCGTCGCCGACGCCGAGCAGCGTCGCCAGAGCCATGGCATGGAAGCCCGTGTACGCATCCCCTGGCGTCGTGAGGTCCGGGTGGGCGTCGAGCCACAGGACCGCGAGGTCTCCGTCGTACCGGCGTGCGAGGTGGGAGAACGGCGCGATGCTGACCGAGCAGTCGCCACCCAGCGTGAGGACCCGAGCCGGGTCGCGCTCGGCCAGGATGTCGAGCGCGGCACGGAGCTGCTTCAGCAGCACGTCCCGCGCGTAGATCCCCCCCGAGACCGCAGTCCGCTGCCGGGACATGTCGACCGGGACGTGAGCGACGGGCGTCTCGGACTCAGGCGCGAGCATCTGGAGGAGACGGCCGCCGAGCGAGTGCCCGCTGAGAGCCTGGTCCTTCGTCAGCTCGGGCAGTCGTTCGTGCAGCACCTCGACCGGCGTGCCCTGCCACTGCGGGAACAGCAGTCGAAGCGAGCTGCTGGGGCGTGAACTCACGATTCGGCCTCTCCTGCTCGTCGGGCCGGGTGACCCATGCCCGAACGGTACGCGGACTGCCCGCGACGTGCGTCCACGCCCGTTCGACGGACTTGCCACCCGATACCCCCGGGGGTATATTGGTCCCGTTGACGACGTCCCCCTAGCCCTGAGGAGTCCCCATGTGTAGCCCAGCCGTCTGCGGTACCTGCCGGAAGATCACGTACTCGGGGTGCGGGATGCACGTAGCGCAGATCTTCGCGAACGTGCGAGAGGACCAGCGCTGCACCTGCCGCTGACCCCCGCAGTCACGGGTCAGGCCGTGAAGGCGGAGCTGGGCAGGTCTCGTTCACCCGAGACGATGCCCTCGACGAGACGTCGGGCCACGTCGTCGGGCGCGAGTCCGCGCGGCAGCCGCGGAGCCTTGCCGGCGATCGGGTGATCCGCCAACCCGGACTCGGTGTGGGGTGGCCGAGCGTCGACGACCCTGATCCGCGCGGACCGTAGCTCGCGCGCCATCGCCGCGTCGAACGCCCACAGCCCGGCCTTGCTCGCCCCGTAGGCCGCCATCCCGGCCATCGGGGACTCGGCGATGACGGCGCTGACGTTGACCACGAAGGCCCCGCCCGGGGCACCACCGGCGCCTCGACCCGCCGACACCGCCTCGCGCAGGTAGGGGACGGCGGCTCGCATGAGCCGGACGGGCCCGAGCAGGTTCGTCTCGACCAGCTCGACGAGGGTGTCGTCGGTCAGTTCCACGAGCGGCCCGAACGCCACGACACCGGCGATGCACACGACGCCGTCGAGGCGTCCGTGCGCAGCCACCGCGGCCTGGACCGCGGCCGCCGCGGCGGCGGCGTCTCGAAGGTCTGCGCAGACCACTGCGGCGCCCGGAGGTGCGAGTTCGCGCAGCCGCGCCTCGTCCCTCGCCGCGAGCGTCAACCGGGCGCCGCGCGCGGCGAGCCGCCTCGTCAACGGTGCACCCAGTCCGCCGGAGGCCCCGACGACGAGCACGCTCGCGCCGGAGAGCTCAAATGCAGGAGCGTCCATCGCACCAGCGTGCCATGACGCACCGACGCCGCGGCGCGCCGACGCCGCGGGCAGCGTCAGGAGTAGAAGCTCTTGAGGAGCTCGTACGCCACGATCGCCGGCCAGATGATCGCCTTGGGTATCGCCAGCGCGACCGGCCAGAACCCGTCCGCCTGCTGGAAGTAGTAGACCGCGGAACCGATGAGCCCGAGCCCGTAGACGGCGCCGCCGCCGGCGCCTGAACCGTTCTTCGCCATCAAAGCCCTCCTCGCGCCGTGACACGGCAGGGGACCGACCCCGGGCCGTCCGTCCCAGGTGGACCTTCCCACGGCGAGCGCGCCGGCACCAGGCTCATTCGTCCTGAGGCAGGGCAGGATGGACGTCATGAAGCTCGGCGCAGTGTTCCCCCAGACCGAGATCGGCGCCGACGTCGGAGCGGTGCGCGCCTGGGGCCAGGGCGTCGAAGCCCTCGGCTTCGACCACGCCCTCGCCTACGACCACGTGCTCGGGGCCGACCCTGCCGCGCACCCGGGCTGGAGCGGGGTCTACGACGTGCGCTCGACGTTCCACGAGCCGATGGTGCTGTTCGGCTTCCTCGCGGGGTGCACCTCCTTGTCGCTCGTGAGCGCGGTCGTGATCCTGCCGCAGCGACAGACGGCCCTCGTCGCCAAGCAGGCCGCGGAGATCGACATCCTCACGGGAGGCACCTTCCGCCTCGGCGTCGGCGTCGGGTGGAACCGCGTCGAGTTCGACGCCCTGGGGCAGGAGTTCACGACCCGGGGCCGGCGGATGGAGGAGCAGATCGGCCTCCTGCGCCGGCTGTGGACGCAGAAGTCCGTGGCGTTCGAGGGTGACTTCGACCGTATTCCGGGCGCCGGGCTCGCGCCGCGACCGATCCAGCAGCCCATCCCGATCTGGATCGGCGGGCAGTCCGAACCCGCGTACCTGCGGATGGGACGCCTTGCGGACGGCTGGTTCCCCCAGCTCGCACCGGGACCCGGCCTCGACGCCGCCAAGGCCAGCGTGCAGGCGGCCGCCGTGGCGGCCGGCCGCGACCCAGCCACGATCGGCATGGAAGGGCGCGCGAGCTGGCGCGGGGAGCCCGAACGGTTCGCCCGCCAGGCCACGCGCTGGAGGGCGGCGGGCGCGACCCACCTCTCGGTCAACACGATGGGTCTCGACCTCGCGGACGTCGACGCCCACCTCGGGGCTCTGGCCGATGCCGCGGCGGCCCTGCACGGCTGAGGGCTCAGGCCCCGCGGCGGCCCTTCCGGAGCGCCCAGAGCAGGGACGCGGCGCCGATCGTGCGCCGGTAGGGCGTGCTGCCCCGCAAGATCTCGTCGAGGGACCACCAGATGAAGGCGGCCCGACCGACCCGCTCGAGGGCGACGTCGAGCGGGGAACCCTCGCGGAGGCCACCGCGGCGCAGCGCCCACCGGGTGACGTGCAACCCGAAGACGATCGTGATCGCACGGTTCGGGGGCTGCCCGAGCACTCGCTCACCGTTCGCGTCGTTGAAGTACCAGTCGGCGAAGGCCTGCGCGCGGCTGGGGACGACCTCAGGGGCTGGACTCATGGGGTGACGGTACCCGGCCGGGGTGCCCGGGGTGAGCCCGGGCTACCCGGCCGAGGCGCGCCGCCGGGCGTCAGGCGGGGGTGCCGTCGTCGGCCGGGGGCCGGGCCTTGGGCATGACCTGCGTCGCCGAGATCGCCTGCCGCTCGGCGGTCGCCTCGCGCTCGGCGATCACGTCCTCGCCCGGGCCGGTCAACGCCCTGGACCGGTTCTCGGCCTCGACGCTCCCGGTGAAGAGGCGTGCCTCGTTCGTCTCAGCCGCGCCGGCTTCCCGAACGGGACGCACGAACTCGCCGTCGGCCCGAGCGCTCGCTCGGTCCATCGTCTCCAAGCGGGTACGCGGCAACCCGCCCTGAGCCTCGCGAAGCCACGCCACGAGGCCTTCCCGCACGTAACAGCGCAGGTCGAAGAGCGTCGGGGCGTCCTTCGCGCTGGCCAGCGCGCGGACTCGCACGAATCCGCCGGTCGCCTCGGTCACCTGGAGGACGCGGGCGCGCCTGTCCCACAGCTCGGTGGCGTCGAGGAGCCGGTTGAGCTCCAGCCGCATCTCGTCCACCGGCACCG
Source organism: Actinomycetales bacterium (assembly GCA_024641895.1). Taxonomy (GTDB): domain Bacteria; phylum Actinomycetota; class Actinomycetes; order Actinomycetales; family JAHECE01; genus JAHECE01. The sequence continues at coordinate 15,873 of JAHECE010000006.1, read as the reverse complement.
ACCAGTCGACGTCGATCTCCACGGTGCCGAGCAGCTCCGAGGCGCGCCTGGTCCAGTTCTCGAACGGCGTCGTCGTCACATAGGTCGAGGGCAGGACCAGGCGTCGGTCGTCCCAGATCTGCACGACCACGTAGGTCATCGTGATCTCCTCGATGCGGCCCCACTCGCCCGCGACCACGACGACGTCGCCGACGCGGATCGCGTCCGTGAACGCCAGCTGCATGCCCGCGAAGAGGTTGGCGAGCGAGGACTGCGCGGCCAGGCCGGCGATGATCGACGCCAGCCCGGCAGAGGCGAGGAGCGAGGCGCCGACCGTTCGCATGCCGGGGAAGGTGAGCAGGACCGCCGCGGCCGCGACGATGACGATGACGGCTCCGGTGAGGCGGCGCAGCACCTGCAGCTGCGTGCGCACCCGACGGGCGTGCAGGTTGTCGGCCACGTCGATGCGGTACCTCGCAGCGATGGCGTCCTCGGCGACGAACGCCAGCTGGGCGAGCAGCCAGGCGAACGTGATGATCACGGCAACGACGAGGGCGTGCTCGACGCCACCCGTCCACGACGAAGGCTCCGTCGAGAGCCGGATAGCCACCCAGACCCCGACCACGATCAGGACGGCGCGCAACGGGCGACGGGCTCTCGTCGAGAGCTCCTCAGCCCGCTCCCACTTCCGGGCGAGCGTGCGGAAGAGCGCCGCGATCAGGCTCGCGACGAGAACCGCGGCGACGACGGCGGCCACGACGGCGAGGACGGGGACGAGCACCGACGGGGCCTCGTCGACGACCTCGGGGACAGCAGCGAGGGCGAGGTTCGAACTCTGCATCCAGCCAGGCTAGGGACGTCGATCGCCCGGATGCACGCCAGGAGGGCCGATTGTGAGTCACCCCACACGACTGCCCACCGTCACGCTCGGAGAGGCCTGCAGGCGGTCGGGTGAGCACGTGAGGCGGCCATCACGACCGCCGTCCGTCGCGGCCCGACCGGGGACGCCCGGAGCATCAGCGGTACTCGGGGTTGGGGTGGTCGAACCGTTCGCCCCTGTCCCAGAGGGGACGCTGGTTTCCGTGGGCGGGGAAGCCGCCGTTGCGCTTCAGCATCGCTGCGAGGTGCATGAGGTTCCAGGTCATGAAGGTCGTGTTGCGCTGGGTGAACTCGTTCCGTGGACCCCCCGAACCCTCGTCGAGGTAGGACGGCCCGGGCCCGGCCTCGCCGATCCAGCCGGCGTCCGCCTGCGGCGGGATCGAGTAGCCGATGTGCTGCAGGGAGTACAGGACGTTCATCGCGACGTGCTTGATCCCGTCCTCGTTGCCGGTGACGATCACGCCGCCGACCTTGCCGTAATAGATGTACTGGTCGGCCTCGTTGAGCATGGCGGAGAGGGAGTACAGCCGCTCGACGACCCGGGTGCAGACGCTCGACTTGTCCCCGAGCCAGATCGGGGTCCCGACGACGAGGATGTCAGCGGACAAGACGCGCTCGGCCAGCGCCGGCCACTCGTCGACGTCCCAACCCTTCTCGGTCATGTCCGGGTAGACGCCTGCGGCGATCGCGTGGTCGACGGCGCGGATCTCGTCGACCTGGACGCCGTGCTTACGCATGATCGCGGTGCTGACGGCCATGAGCCCAGCCGTGTTGCTGACCTCGGGCGATCGCTTGAGCGTGCAGTTGACATAGACGGCGCGCAGGTCGGAGAAGTCCAGGGGTTCCATGGGTCACGCTCCAGTTTCGGAGGGTTGAGGTGGGGAGGAGGTGGGCGGCTCCGGCGGGCGCGCCACCCGCGGACCGGAGGCCGCGCGGGGCTCGTCAGTGACACGCATCCGAGGTCCCTCCGTCGCGCGGGTCGGCGAGATCCTCAGCGAAGCGCCGCAGGCGCCGGAGGGCACCCTCGTCGATCACGACGTCGCCCGCCGACGCCGCGATCGCGGACTTGATCGCCCGGTACGTGCGCGCTTCCAGACCGCACCGTCGGCACTCTTCGAGGTGCTCCGCGACCATCGCCGTCGTCCGACCGTCCGCCTCCCCGTCGAGGTAGTCCTGCAGGACCCTTGCGACCTTGTGGCAGCGAGAACGCGACAGCCCCAACATCACAGCCTCCTTCTGCGGGAGACGATGCCGACGTCGACACGTCGGGCGGCGCCGAGGTCGCGGCCGAGGTCGCGGCCGAACGTCCCGTCGATGACGAGCACCTCCGACAGTGTCACGCCATCACCGTCGCACCCGGGTCCGACCACGTCAACGCCTCCGCTGCCGACGGCAGCGGACTGTCCCGGAGAGACTCTGCCGACAGGCGGGTCTCGTCAGCCAACCCGAACGCCGGCCAGGCGCCGCAAGCCGGCGGCGAGCAGCACCGGAGCGGAGAACGATGCTCCCCCAGCGCCGTGATCGAGGATTCGCGCTGCCTCGCGGACTCCTGATCGCCGCCCCGATCGTGTTCGGGCCGTTCCGAGGCACCAACCGGCCGCTCCGGCCGCCTCAGACCGTCATCGCGCTGCGTCGCTCCGCCGCTCGGCCTACCGCGGCCACCGCGGGCAGGAGCGCCACGCAGATCGCCGCGGCGACGCCGAGGTCGCCGAGGTGGTCGCCGAGCGTCGCACCCCTGGTGGCGATCTCGTAGATCGGCGTCAGGAAGTAGTGGGTCGGGATCAGCCGGGGGATCCACTGCGGCAGCGCCGGGAAGAGGATGAAGATCACCGGAGCGAGGATGAGGATGCCGCCGCCCTTGACGGCGCTGAAGAGCGTGTTGGAGTCGCGCGCCCAGCTGCCGAGCATGAGTCCGACCTCAGCCATCATCACCGAGCCGACCAGCAGAAACAGCACCATGGCCAGGACCTGGCCCGCGAAGGCGTTGTTGATGGCGAGCGTGATCAGCCCCATCGCCATCGCCAGGAGCACCCCGAGCAGCGCCTTGCCGAACAGGAACTCCGAGAGTCGGGTCGGGGTGACGAGCACGGCGTCCATCGTCCGCTTCTCGCGCTCGTCCACGATGGACAGGGCCGGCAGGAACATGCCGGCGATGACGACGGCGTAGGCGACGATCAACGGCATCAGCCGGTCCTCGAGGGGCACGTACGACTCGTCCCCCAGCTGGGTGACGACGACGTCGACGGGCGGCGACTGGCCGGCCACCTCCCGGAGCAGCCCCAGCGTCGTGACGCCGAGGATGACGCGGGTCGAGGCGAGGCTGCTGCCGGAGACGTAGAACTCCAGCGGCGGCTGCTCACCGGCTGCTAGCGCGTCGTCGATCCCGGGCGCCAGGACAAGCCCGGCGTCGAACTCGTGGGCGGTGACGGCGCGGCGCAGCTCGGCCTCGTCGTCCAGCACGACGACGCGCAGCCCGGCGGAGTCCAGCAGCGCCCCGGTGATGGCCGAGGAGCCCTCGTCGACGACGGCCAGCCGCGGGGGCGGCTCCAAGAGGGAGCCGAACACGACGGTGAACACGAACGTCATCAGCAGCGGCAGGAGGATGACCCACAGGAACACCGGAGACCGCGGCCCCAACCGGAGGTCCTTGCGGGTCACGCGGAGCGCGCGCCGGAGGTTCACAGCCTCACCATCCTTCTCCCGAGGACTGCGACTCCGACCGCGAAGGCCGCCACGCACCAGCCCAGGAGCAGGGCAAGGTTGCGGGCGACGTCGCCCCAGCCGGCGCCCTGCGTCGTGACGCTCACGATCGTGTCCACCAGCGGATAGGACGGCAGCGCCCGCACCCAGAAGCCCGCCGTGCCGGGAAACATCGCAGCGAAGGCGGGGATCATCAGCGGGATCATGAACGCCACGGACAGGAACAGCACCGAGATGAAGTCCTTGCCGAAGGCGCCCGCCACCAGACCCAGGCCGGTGACCAGAGCCGCGCCCAGGAGGAGCGCGACGAGCAGGATCGGTGCCTGAGTCGCGAAGCCACCGATCAGCGCCATGATCAGCACCGCCTCGACGAAGGCGACCGCGGTGCCGAGAATGCCCTTCGCCGCGATGAAGTCCGTCTTCGTCGCGGGCGTGACGAGGATCGCCGTGACGGTGCGCTGCTGAACCTCCGAGGCCACCAGGGCGGAGAGCGCCAGGGTCTCGACGAGGAGCACGAAGAAGGCCAGCAACGGCCGCAGCTGCTCACGGAAGGTGATCTGGTCACCGACCCGGTCCTCACCGAGCACGACCGCCTCGGTCAGCGGGTCGACCGGGGGCGCCTCGCCGACGACGCCGAAGGCGACCTCCGAGACGAGGCCGCGCATGAGGTCCTCCACCGGGGGTGGGACGTCGGCGGTGAGCAGGAGGGCCACAGTGGTCTGCTCCCCCGCAGCGGTAGCCGCGAGGAAGTCGTCGGGGAAGGTGATTCCGGCGACGATGCCGTCGGACCCGGCAAGGACCGCCGCCTCGAGCGACGCCGGGTCGTCGTACCCGATCGTCGCCAACCCGCTGCCGTCCTCCGCGCCGGCGGCGATCAGTCGTTCGATCGACGCCGGGGCGATGCCGAGGCGAAGGGTCTCGTCGACGGTTCCGGGCAGCAGCCAGAAGAGGACCGGGTAGAGCACGACACCGACGGCGGTCAGGAAGACGAAGAACCGGTCCCGCCCGAACGCCGTGACGTCCTTGCGCAGGATCGCGCGCACCACCTGAGGGTTCATGACGCCAGGCCGCGCCCGGCGAACGCCACGAAGACGTCCTCGAGCGTCGCCTCCTCCGTGTGGACGGTCAACACGTCGCCCGCGCCCATGGCCGCCTTGACCCTCTCCGGCGTCTCCGCGGCGTCGAGCGCCACGACCTCGTCCGCCACGCTGCCGTCCGCGGCCCGCCTGCGGATCCGGACCGAGCGCTGCCCGTAGGCGAGCTTGAGCTGCTCCGGTGGGGCGGCCGCGAGGAGTCGGCCGTCGTTGATGAAGGCCACGCGGTCGGAGAGCTCGTCCGCCTCCATCATGTCGTGCGTGGTCAGCAGCACGGCGGCGCCGCGGGCGGCCTCGGCCCTGACCAGCGCCCGGATCGCCCGGGCGGAGACGGGGTCGAGCCCGTCGGTGGGCTCGTCGAGGAAGAGGACGTCCGGGGTGTTGACGAGCGTGCGCGCCATCATGAGTCGCTGGCGCATCCCCTTGGAGAAGTCGGCCACGCGGTCCTTGGCCCGCTGGGCGAGGTCCACGCGCTCGAGCAGCGGGAGAGGGTCGAAGTGGCGGACCCCGAACAGGCTCGCGAAGAAGCGCAGGTTCTCGGCAGCCGACATGGTCGGGTAGAGGTTCTTCTCCTCGAAGCAGACGCCGATGCGCGCCTGGATCTCGGTGCGCCTCGCCGGCATGGGCATCCCGAGGACCTCGATCTCACCGGAGCCCGGCGTGAGCTGGCCCGTGAGCATCTTGATCGTGGTGGACTTCCCGGCACCGTTCGGGCCGAGGAAGCCGAGGATCTCGCCCCGCTCGACGGCGAAGCTCACGCCGTCGACGGCGCGTTTGTCACCGTAGGAGAACGTGACGTCGCGAGCCACGATCGAGGGCGAGGTCTCCATCTCTCCACTATCGACCCCGGCTCGACCCGAGCCAAGGACCGCACGGCCCGTGGCGCCCGCCCCGGACCCACGCGGCAAGGACGCCAGGGCGGCCCGTCCCTACAACGCCCGCTCCAGGACCCCCCGGAGCTCGGCGGGCGTGAGCTCGATCGGGTTGCCCTTCATGCTGCTGGCGCGGGCCGCCTTGTCCGCGATGACCGGGACGTCCGCGTCCCGCACGCCGTAGTCACGCAGAGGACGGATCGCCAGGGCGGCGCCCAGCTCACGCACCCACTCGACGCCGTCCTCCGCGACGGCGTCCGGGCGACCGGTGACGATCCGCGCCACCTCGTCGTACCTGCCGACGGCCGCCGACGACGGCGCGCGCGACCGGAGAGCCGCCAGGTTCGTCTCCATGACGAACGGGAGGAGCCGCGCACACACGGCGCCGTGGGGGCTCTCGACCATCCCGCCCAGGGGGCCGGCCAGGCCGTGCACCGCACCGAGTCTGGCGTTGGCGAGAGCGAGCCCCCCGAACAGGCTGGTCAGCGCCATGTCGCGGCGAGCGTCGGCGTCGTCGCCGTGGGCGTGAGCGCGCCGCAGCGATCGCGCTGCGCGCGCAAGCCCGTCCCGCGCGAGGGCATCGGTGAACGGGTTCGCCTGGTGGGACACGAACGGTTCGAGCACCTGCGTGAACGCGTCGAGCCCGGTACTCGCCGTCACCTCCGGCGGCACCCCGTGAGTCAGCTCGGGATCGACGAGGGCGAGCCGCGGCAGCATGGTGGCGCTGCGCAGGCTGACCTTGACGCCGTGCTCCGGCGAGGCGAGCACCGCGTTGCGCGTGACTTCGGAGCCGCTGCCCGCGGTCGTCGGCACGGCGACCACCGGGATCGAAGCCCTGCTCAGCGGAAGTCCGCGGCCGATCACCTCGAGGTAGTCGAACGCGTCGCCCTCGTTCGCCGCCAGGGCCGCGACCGCCTTGCCGGCATCGAGCACACTTCCCCCGCCGACCGCGACGACCACGTGAGCCCCGATCCGCCGGGCGATCTCGACGCCCTGACGTGCGACGTCGACCGTGGGCTCACCGGAGACCTGGAACGGCGTGGCGTCAACCCCGGCGAACTTGAGCCCCTGGCGGATCGCGGTCGTGCGGCCGAGCGACGAGCCCACGACCATCAGCGCCGCGACCGCGCCGGCAGGGCTCCCGAGGACCTCGCGGACGAGGGCGGGCAGCCCGGCGACGGCGCCGTCCCCGAAGACGATCCGGGTGGGAGTGGCGATCTCGAAGTGCATCATTCCTCCGCGGCGGCGGGGTCACCGGCCCAGCCGGCCTCGACCGACGGGAACACCGGGCCGTACTTCACGCTGGAGCGCGGCTCGGCCATCATGTCTGCCACCGCGTCCCGCCATGCGGCATAGTGCGCCGTCTCCTTGTGCCGAGCGGGGTCCTCGGGCGCCCGGTACACCTCCACGAGCACGAAGCGCTCCGGGGCGCCGTCCTCCTGGAGCACGTCGAAGCGGAGGATGCCCGGCTCCTGGACGCTCGCGCGGGCGTTGGCCAGCGTCGCCTCCCGGAACGCCTCGACACTCCCGGGCAGCACCCGGCACCGGACGTGGACTGCGAGCATCGCGCTCTCCCCTCGACGAGACCCCTGGTCGACCGGCAGCGTACGCCCGGGTCCCGGACCGGGTCAGCCGGGATGCCGACCTCAGTCGGCCGCGATCTCCGTGACCTGACCGTCCTCGACGTGCCAGCGCCGCGTCAGCCGGACCGTGTCGAGCATCCGTCGGTCGTGGGTGACGAGCAGCACCGTCCCGTCGAACGACTCCAGCGCCTGCTCGAGCTGCTCGATCGCCGGCAGGTCCAGGTGGTTGGTCGGCTCGTCGAGGACGAGGAGGTTCACCCCGCGAGCCTGGAGCAGCGCGAGCGCGGCCCGCGTGCGCTCGCCCGGGGAGAGCTGCGACGCGACCCGGCCCACGTGCTTGACGCCGAGCCCGAACTTCGCCAGCAGCGTCCGCACCTGCGCGGTCGGCCAGTCCGGCACCTGCCGGGCGAACGCCGTCGCGAGCGGCTCGTCGCCCTCGAACGCGGCCCGGGCCTGGTCGACCTCGCCGACCACGACTCCGCTGCCGGCGCTGACCGAGCCCGACGACGGCGCCACGCGCCCCAGCAGCACGGCCAGCAGGGTGCTCTTGCCCGCACCGTTCGGCCCGGTCACGGCCACGCGGTCGCGCAGATCGAGCTGCAGGTCGACGGGTCCGAGCGTGAAGTCGCCGCGCCGGACGACGGCGCCTCGTGCCACCGCCACCACGTCCCCGGACCGCGGCGCGGCCGCTATCGAGAACTGCAGCTGCCACTCCTTGCGCGGCTCGACCACCTCGTCGAGCCGCTCGATCATCCGGTCCGTCTGCCGCGCCTTCGCCGCCTGCTTCTCCGAGGCCTCCCCCCGGAACTTGCGGGCGATCTTGTCGTTGTCCGGGGCCTTGCGGCGGGCGTTCTTGACGCCCTTCGCCATCCACGCCCGCTGCCTCCTCGCCCGAGCGAGGAGCTCCTCCCGTCGCCCCGCGTACTCGTCATAGGCGTCGCGGGCGTGCCGCCGCGCCACCGAGCGCTCGTCGAGGTAGGCCTCGTAGCCGCCGCCGTAGGCCGCGATCCGCTGGAGGCTGCGGTCGATCTCGACGACGCTCGTGACGGTGCGTGCGAGGAACTCGCGGTCGTGGCTCACGACGACGACCGGTGCCGCGAGCCCGCCGACGAAACGTTCGAGCCGATCGAGGCCGTCGACGTCGAGGTCGTTGGTGGGCTCGTCGAGGAGGTAGACGTCATAGCGGGAGAGCAGGAGCGCGGCGAGAGAGACGCGGGCCGCCTGGCCACCCGACAGGGACGCGACCTCACGTTCGAGGTCGACGGTCAGGCCGAGGTCGTCGGCGACGACGGCGAGGCGTTCTTCCAGGTCGGCGCCACCGAGGGCGAGCCATGACTCCAGGGCGTCGGCGTATTCCTCGTCCGAGCCGGCCGCGCCTGCGGCGAGCGCGTCCGCGGCGTCGTCCATCTCACGGGCAGCCCCGGCCACGCCGGTGCGCCGCGCGAGCTGGTCACGGATGGTCTCGTGGGCGAGCAGCTCCGGCTCCTGGGCCAGGTACCCGATGTGGGAGTGACGCGGCGACACGGTCACGGCGCCGGCATCAGGTGCACGCAGGCCTGCCAGGATGCGCAGCAGGGTGGACTTGCCCGCCCCGTTGGGCCCCACGAGCCCGACGACGTCGCCCGGACCGACCACCAGCTCGAGGCCGGTGAACAGCTCCCGTGCCCTGCAGCCACGTCGCGGGCATGGATGGTCGCGCTCATGACCAAGTGTGACGCACGCGGGCGTCCGGGGCGGACCCGGTCCACGCAGGCTCGCTCGCCAGTGGCCGCACCCCCGGCCGACCGGCGTCTAGCGTGCCGAGATGCGGCCCGAGCCTGAGGTCCGGGCGCTGACCGTGGCGCCACCGGCGTAGGTGATGGATCCACTTCCCGAGATCTCGGCATCGAGCGAGTCGGTCACCGTGACGTCAGCGTTTCCGGACCCTGAGATCGTCACCTTGGCCACCTGACTCTTGAGGTGTCCGGCCGAATACGCGCCGGATCCTGAGACATGCGCCGTCTGCAGGCTCGCGCTGCCGGCCACCTCGACCGAGCCGGAGCCGGAGATCGCGACCTCGAGCAGCTGGAGGGCCAGCCCGTCGGCTCGAACCGACCCCGACCCCGACGTATCGATGCTGAGCCGAGGACCGAGGTCACCCGAGGCGGCCACGCCGCCCGAACCGCTCACCCGCACGTTGTCCAGGGACGGGACCACCAGGTCGTAGCGCACCGTGCCGAGCCGGACGAGCCCGGGCCGGCTGACCGCGAGCACGAGGGACCCGCCTCGGACGTCGCTCGTCAGCCGGTCGATCACGTTCGCCCCGGCGGTCACCCGCAGCGACGTCGGCTCACCCTGGGTGATGACGAGGTTTCCGGACGTCCTGAGGTCCACGGCCGTCACGCCGACGACGGCGCGCGTCTGGGTCGTGGCCGGCCCGGGGTCACCCATTGCGCAGCCTGTCGCCATCAGCACGGCGATCAGGGCGGCCAGCCGCCGGACCACCCGCCCGCTGCTCGTGGTCGTCACGACGCGCCTCCCGTTCGCTCGGCTGCAGGGCTCGCAGTCCCATGATGCCGCGGGTGCTCCGCGAGATGAAGGGACCACCCGCACCGATGCATCCCGGGGAGGCCGCGCCCCGCACAACCCGACCCTCCCTCACCATCGGGCGGAGGAGTACCATCGATGCAGGTCCACGCATCGCCTGCGGAAGAAGGAGCCATGTCCTCCGACACTCCCGTCCCGCGAGAGGACACCCCGGTTCCGAGCATTCCACCCAGAACCCCTCAGGCGTCCGACCCGAGCACGTCCGGCCCCAGCACCAGCCCGCTACCGTCGAAGGCCGACAGTGCGGCGACGCCGCCGCAGACCGGACCGGCACCCGGTGCGCCGGCATCGACGAAGCCGACGCCGGTGACCCGGCCCACCCCGCCGGTCGTCCCCGGCACCGCTGGTCACGGACCGACCTCCCCACCGCCGGGCACACCGCCGATCGGTGCACCGGTCAGGAAGCCCGCGGCCGGGGAGAAGGCCGCACCGCCCGCATCGCTGGGGACCACGCGTGCGGCCGCGGCCTGGATCGGCGCGGCCCTGGCCATCGTCCTCATGGTCCTGCTCATCGTGCTGATGCTGCAGAACCAGGATGACGTGGAGGTCCGGTACTTCACGCTGGTCGAGACCCTCCCGCTCGGCGTCGCCCTCCTCATCTCCGCCGTCATCGGTGCCACGGTGGTGCTGATCGTCGGGGTTGCCCGGCTCACGCAGCTGCGGGTCCACGCCCGGCGGGCGCGCCGCTTCGACGAGGCCGTCGCCAAGGAGATCGAGAAGAACACCTGATCGACGCCGGGCGACCGTGGCGGGCATCCCCCGCGACGACCGCCACGAGCCTGCGGAAGCGACGGGCGGACCGCCTCGACGCGTCCCGACCTACGGCCGGCCCTCACGCGTCCGGGGCGCAGGTCCCCGTCCCGACGACGGCGAGACCGGTCAGGTCGCCCGACTGATAGGTGCGCACCGTCGAGGTCACCGGGTTCATGAGCTGCGTGGGGTCGTCGACGTGGTCGAGCCCGACGACGTGGCCGAGCTCGTGGCGCAGGATGCCCAGCCAGCCGGGGTCCGCCCCGCCGTCGGCGCGGAATTCGAATGCCTCCCGGTCGACGTAGACCGAGCCGGAGACGAGGTGCCACCTGCCGCTGGAGAGACCGCGCACCCGGTAGGTGTAGGCGACACCAGCGGTGTCGCCCTCCAGGAACGGTACCGACCGGTCGTCGGCGGCTGCGATCAGCACCGGGGCCCATCGCGAGCCGTACTCCTGGGGCAGGTAGGCGTCACGCCCTGAGCTCGGGAGCTCCGCCGTCGTCCCGTCGTCGACGAAGGCGAGCCCGGTGGCAGCGGAGAGCTCGGCGACCGCGGCGTCGACGGTGACCTCGAAGCCGGGCGGAGCGCCATCGGCGTTCACGACGTAGTGGATGGGTCGGCAGGGTGACCAGGCAACAGGCGTGGCAGCGTCGTCCTGGAGCGCGGCGAAGCCGTACGCGGAACTCGGGTCGTCCACGCTCACGGGGGCCAGGAGACGGGATCGGCTCTCCTCGAGACCGATGGCCGGAGTCGTACGCTCGCCGCTCGCCCGCGACCCGGTGATCGGGACCGGCCCCGGCCCCGTGGCGACGCCGGCACCGTCGGACTCGCTGCCGAGCCACTCGTGCACACGGTCGGCGAGCTCGAGATAGGTGGCCGGGTCGCCGAGTGCCGTGACATCGGCGCTCGGGTCGTCACTCAGGCTCCACCAGATCCCGCCGACCAGCAGGACGAGGAGGGCCGCGACCCAGCCTCCACCACGGCGACGTGGACGACGACGCGGTCGCTCGTGCTCCAGCCACTCCTCGGCCTGGGCGCGCCATCGCGGGTCCGGCGCCTGCCGGGCCAACGCCTCGAGATACGCCCACTCCGGCGTCCGGCCGCCGGGAGGCCGCGGCCACTCGTCAGGCGGAAGGGTCACCGACCCAGTATCAGTCAGCCGACGGCGTGCAACCGACCGGCCGCGGCAACGATCCGCCCGGCGCGCGTACCCGCCGTCACCTCCGCTCGACCCCTCCGGAGAGGGGGCGAGCGGGCGGACTCACAGACCCTGGGCCATGTCGACGAACCGCGCGTAGTGGCCCTGAAAAGCGACCGTCACGGTGTCGGTGGGCCCGTTGCGGTGCTTGGCGACGATGAGGTCGGCCTCGCCCGCGCGCGGGGACTCCTTCTCGTAGGCGTCCTCGCGGTGAAGCAGGATGACGACGTCCGCGTCCTGCTCGAGGCTTCCCGACTCACGCAGGTCGCTCATCATCGGACGCTTGTCCGTACGCTGCTCCGGGCCACGGTTGAGCTGCGAGATCGCGATGACGGGGACCTCAAGCTCCTTGGCGAGCAGCTTCAGCGCCCGGGAGAACTCGCTGACCTCCTGCTGGCGAGACTCGACGCGCTTGCCGGAGGACATGAGCTGCAGGTAGTCGACCACGATGAGGCGCAGGCCGTGCCGCTGCTTCAGCCGGCGGGCCTTCGCGCGGATCTCCATCAGCGACATGTTCGGGCTGTCGTCGATGAAGAGCGGCGCCTCGGACACCTTGCCCATCGTCGCCGCGAGCCGGGTCCAGTCCTCGTCCTTCATGCTGCCGCGGCGCATGTTCTGCAGCGGTACGCCGGACTCGGCGGAGAGCAGCCGCATCGTGATCTCGGTGCGGCTCATCTCCAGGGAGAAGATCACCGATGCCATGCCCGACTTGATCGAGGCCGCACGACAGACGTCCAGCCCGAGGGTTGACTTGCCGATAGCCGGTCTGGCCGCGACGATCACCATCTGGCCCGGGTGCAGCCCATTGGTGAGCCGGTCGAGGTCGGCGAAGCCGGTCGGGACGCCGATCATGCCCTCACCACGGTTCGACATCGCGTCGATCTCGTCCATCGTGGCGTTGATGACATCCCGCAGCGGGATGTAGTCCTCGCTCGTACGGCGCTCGCTGACCGCGTACACCTCGGCCTGGGCGGTGTTGACGAGGTCGTCGACGTCGCCGCCATCCGTGGCGTAGCCGAGCTGCGCGATGCGGGTGCCGGCGTCCACGAGCCGGCGCAGCACCGAGCGCTCACGCACGATGCGGGCGTAGTAGCCGGCGTTGGCGGCCGTGGGCACCGAGGCGATCAGCGTGTGGAGGTACGGCGCACCGCCCACCCGGCCGAGGTCGCCCCGCTTGGTGAGCTCGGCCGAGACCGTCACGGCGTCGGCGGGCTCGCCCCGGGAGTACAGGTCCACGACTGCGTCGTAGACCATCTCGTGGGCCGGCCGATAGAAGTCCGTGCCCCGGATGATCTCTGCGACGTCGGCGATCGCGTCCTTGGACAGCAGCATGCCGCCGAGAACGCTCTGCTCCGCGGCGATGTCCTGAGGCGGCGTGCGGTCGAAAGACTCCCGGCTGGGCTGGCCCGACGTCTGCAGCTCCGTGATGGACAAGGCCGACCCCTTCGTTCGTCAAGCAGGTACCGACGGTCTACCGGCTACCACTGACACACGCCCCCTGGCACAGCAAAGGCGCTGGCTCCGAGCCGGTACCCGTGCCATCGACACGGAGTTCCGATCCCCGGTGCCACGGCAACTCTGCCGCTGCGCCTGGAAGGACCGTACGCGCCGCCGGCGTTCCCGCCAACAGTTCCTGCGCACCACCCCTGGGGACAACAGCCTCAGCCCTGTGACTACCCTGTGGACACCATGTGGACTACACCCGATCTTGTCCACAGACGGTGGATGACCATGGGGACGGGCGCGTGCGAAACGCCTTCGGACAGCATCCTTCCGCGGCCCGGGGAGCCTGGGGGCACTGTGGATGAACGCCCGGTGTCAAACCCGTGGATGACACGCCGGTTTCTGCTCAGCGTGTCGCACTCCCGCGCGGGTCGCGGGCGCACGTGAGCGAGCCGGGCCGAAGCGGCGGCCCGCCCACCGGCCGGGAGGTCGACCGGCGCCTGATGGCTCTGGCCGTCCCCGCTCTCGGCGCGTTGGTCGCCGAACCCCTCTTCGTCCTGGTGGACTCCGCCGTCGTCGGTCGCCTCGGCACCGCCCAGCTCGCCGGGCTCGCCCTGGCGAGCACCGTGCTGGTCACGCTCGTCGGGCTCTTCGTCTTCCTCGCCTACGCCACCACGGCGGCGGCAGCGCGCCGCGTCGGGGCCGGGGACGAGCGCGGCGCCCTGGCCGCCGGCGTCGACGGGATGTGGCTGGCCCTCCTCCTCGGGACGGCGACCGCCGTCGCAGGCTGGTTCGCGACACCGTGGGCCGTCCCCGCCCTCGGCGCCTCGACCGAGGTCGCGCCGCACGCCGTCGCCTACCTCCGGGCGTCCCTGCCGGGCGTGCCCGCCATGCTCGTCGTCCTGGCCGCCACGGGCACGCTGCGGGGCCGCCAGGACACCAGGACACCCTTCGTCGTGGCTGCCGCCGGAGCGGCCGTGAACGCCGTCCTGAGCGTGCTGCTCGTCTACGGAATGGGCCTCGGCATCGCGGGCTCCGGGCTCGGCACGGCGATCACCCAGACGGCGATGGCCCTCGTGCTGGGTGGCGTCCTCGCGCGGGAGGCCCGCCGGCTCACCGTCCCACTGCGGCCCGCGATCACGGGCGTCCTCGCGAGCGCCAAGGCCGGCACGCCCCTGCTCGTCCGCACGCTCTCCCTGCGGGCGGGCATCCTTCTGACGGTCCTCGTGGCCACGTCCCTGGGCGACGTCGCCCTCGGGGCACACCAGGTCGTCGCCGCGCTGTGGAGCCTGGCGGCGTACGGCCTCGACGCTCTCGCCATCGCCGCGCAGGCCCTCGTGGGCCACGCGCTGGGCGCACGAGACACACTTTCGGCCCGCTTGCTGACTGCACGCGCCCTGCGCTGGGGCACCGGGGCCGGAGCCGCGCTCGGCGTGGTCATGGCGGCAGCCGGGTGGTGGCTGGCGCCGGTGTTCACGGCCGACGACGACGTCCGGCGCGCCGCCGCCCTCGCGCTCGCGGTGAGCGGGCTGGCGCTTCCCGTGGCGGGTTGGGTCTACGTCCTCGACGGCGTGCTCATCGGCGCCGGGGACGGCCGGTTCCTCGCGGCGGCGGGGATCATCACCCTCGTGGCCTACGTGCCGCTCCTGACGGCGGTGTGGCGCTGGGCGCCCGACGGCGCCGTGGGGCTCGCGTGGCTGTGGGCGGCCTTCGCGGGTGGCTTCATGCTCGCGAGGGCGGTGACGACCGGCGCGCGTGCCCGTGGCGAGCGCTGGCTCGTGCTCGGCGCCGGCTGACGCTGCGCCGGCTGACGCTGCGCCGGACGCACGGAGGTCCGGCCCGCTCGGCGGACCGGACCTCCTGCGCGTGACGCGTGATTCAGCGTGCCGGGACAACCTCGACCGAGAGGTTCGCCACGACCTCCTCGTGCAGCCGCACGGTCACCTTGTGCTCGCCGAGGGACTTGATCGGGGTCGAGACCTCGATCTTGCGACGGTCGAGCGCCGGACCACCGGCCGCGGCGACAGCGTCGGCGATGTCACCGGTCGTGACCGAGCCGAACAGCCGACCGCTCTCGCCCGCCCGGACGGGAACCTGCACGGTGGAGGCCTGCAGCGAGTCGCGGACCGCGCGTGCGCCCTCCACCGTCGCGAACTCCCGCTTGCGGCGGGCCGTACGGATCGCCTCGACCTGCTTCTCGGCGCCCTTGGTCCAGGCGGTGGCGAGGCCACGCGGCACGAGGAAGTTGCGGGCGTACCCGTCACGAACCTCGACGACGTCGCCGGGTGCACCGAGGCCGGTCACCTCGTGGGTCAGGATGAGCTTTGCCATGATCTGCTCTCCCTGTCTCAGCGAGCCGAGCTCGAGTACGGCAGGAGCGCCATCTCGCGGGCGTTCTTGACCGCCTTCGCGATGGCTCGCTGCTCCTGGACTGTGACGCCGGTGACCCGGCGGGCGCGAATCTTGCCTCGGTCGGAGATGAACTTCCGCAGCAGCGCGGTGTCCTTGTAGTCGATGTTCTCGACCTTCGCCGACTTCAGCGGGTTCTGCTTCTTCTTGGGCTTGCGAAGAACGGGCTTCGCCATGATGTGCTCCTTGGGTTCTCACCCGCGGCGGCGCCTGCCGGACCCGCGGGTCATGCCTACTGTCGTGTGGTGATCTGACGACGATCAGAACGGGGGCTCGTCGCCGCCGCCGGTCGCCCACGGGTCGTCGGCCGGTCCCCGGCCGCCGCCTGAGCCGCCGCCGAAGCCACCACCGCCGCTGCCCGAGCCGCCGCCGAAGCCGCC
>JAHECE010000135.1 GCA_024641895.1 Actinomycetales bacterium | reverse complement strand
CGGCGAGGCCGCTGCCGAGCCCCGCGGCGACGTGCTGGACGTACGCGGTGCACGCCCTGGCGCCGACGACGGCGGCCGAGCGGTCGAGGAGAGGTCGCAGCGCCGCGCCGCGTACCCAGAGGCAGTGCGGCACCGCGGGCCCGAGGTCCGCCAGACCCACGGGCCAGTCCGGGTCACCCGGCAGGACGAGCCGCCCGCCGAGGCGACCGAGGACGTCGAGCTCCCGCCTCGGATCGAGGCGGGAGAGCCGCGGAAGCCATCGTTCTCGCGCGCGAGCCCACGCCGCGGCCGGGGCGCCGGGCGCTTCCTCCCCGCCGGCCAGGAGCCAGTCGAGCGCGCCGACCGCGCCGAGGTGGATGACGAGCGTGGCGGCAGCCCGGTCGCCCGGCTCGGTGAGGCGGCTCCAGGCGGCCGCCGCGAGGACCGGGTCAGCGGCGTCGAAAGGCACGCTCACCGGCTCAGCCATGAGTCCCTCGCGTCCGTAGCGAGAGGGCCCGCCCGACGTCGTCGCGGGTCGGTGAATCCCGGCCGGCCAGATCGGCCACCGTCCAGGCGATCCGCAGCACGCGATCCATCCCTCGCAGGCTCAGCGCACCACGGTCCAGGGCTCGCTCGAGGTCCGCGGTCGCACCGGCGACCGGGGCGTGCTCGCGAAGCCACGACCCCGGAACCTCGGCGTTGAGCCGCCACGGCGTACCGCGCAACCGCTCGTCGGCCCTGGCTCTGGCCATCAGCACGCGCTCCGCCACGGTCGTGGTCGACTCGGGCGGCCCCGCCAGGGCAAGGGTCGCCCTCGTGGGCGCCGGAACCTCGATCTGGAGGTCGACGCGATCCAGGAGCGGGCCGGAGAGGCGGCCCAGATAGCGCCGGCGGGCGAGCGGGCTGCACGTGCAGTCCGCAGCCTTGCCGCTGCCGCGACCGCAGGGGCAAGGGTTGGCGGCCAGGACCAGCTGAAAGCGGGCGGGGTACCGGGCCGAGCCTCGCGCCCGGTGCAGCACCAGCTCACCGTGCTCCAGGGGTTGGCGCAGCGTCTCGAGGACGCGCGGCGAGAACTCGGGCGCCTCGTCCAGGAAGAGCACACCACGGTGGGCGCGTGAGGCCGCACCCGGTCGCGGGATCCCGGCGCCGCCTCCCACGACGGCAGCCGGCGTCGCCGTGTGGTGCGGGCTCTCGAACGGCGGGCGCGTGAGGAGCCCGTCGTCGGCGTCGAACGTCCCTGCGACGGAGTGCACGGACGTGACCTCAACGGCCTCACGATCGGTCAGGTCCGGCAGGATGCCCGGCAGCCGCGCGGCGAGCATCGTCTTGCCCGCGCCGGGCGGGCCCAGGAGGAGCAGGTGGTGACCACCCGCGGCGGCGACCTCGAGCGCGTGCCGGGCCTCGGTCTGGCCGAGGACGTCGACGAGATCGGGTTCGGCGCGTTCGGCCGCCGTCCGCGCCGGTCGCACTGGCGGCGGGCCCGGCGGCACGTCGGCCGGGACGGCCACCTCGCCGCCGTAGCACCGCACCACCTCGGCGAGATGCCGGACGGCGAGGACCTCGGCTCCGTGGACGAGCCCGGCCTCGGACGCGTTCCCTTCGGCCACCATCACGCGCGAGCACCCGGCCGCGACCGCCGCGGCGACCGCCGGCAGGACGCCACGCACGGGGTGCAGCCGCCCGTCCAGACCGAGCTCGCCCAGATGAACGGCGCGGGCCGGAAGGACGGCGTCGATGACGTCGGCCGCCGCCAGCGTCGCGACGGCGATCGCCAGGTCGAATCCGGAGCCGGCCTTGGGCAGGGACGCCGGCGAGAGGTTGACCGTGATCCGACGCGCCGGCCACGCGAGGGCGCAGGACGCCACGGCGGCCCGGACCCGGTCCCGCGCCTCGGACAGCGAGGCGTCGGGCAGGCCGACGATCGTGAAGGCGGGCAACGCGGCCGCAAGGTGTGCCTCGACCTCGACAACGTGAGCGTTGAGTCCGACGAGCGCCACGGCCCGCGCCCGCCCGAGCGACATCAGAGCACCCCGCGAAGGTGCTCGACGTCCGCCGGGCCCGCCCGGTGCCGCACCACGGCGACGACGTCGATCCGCACGCCGGCCGGCCGCAGGTCGTGCGCCGCCAGCCACTCGGCAGCCAGTCGACGCAGCCTGGCGAGCTTGGCGGGTGTCACCGCCGCCGCGGGGTGCCCGAAGCCGAGACCCGATCGGGTCTTGACCTCCACCACCACCAGCTCGTCGCCGTCGAGCCCCACGATGTCGATCTCGCCCTGGCGTCCCCGCCAGTTGCGCTCGAGGATCTGCATCCCACTCGCAGCGAGTGCCCGAGCGGCCACCCGTTCCCCGTAGGCGCCGACGCCGTCCTTCGCCCTCACGAGCACCACCTCCGACCGCCATCGTCGGCGGAGCGGGTTCAGGGGGCGCTTCGACGGCGTCGCGCCTGTGGACGTCGCGCAGGCGATCCGGCCTGTGCAGCAGTCAGGACTCCCTGTACGGCTCCCGAGCGCGAAGGCAGCCGCCCCCGATCGGTACAGGACGGGGAGGGAGAGTGGCAGCTACGGGAGCTCGATCTCCGCCTTCGCCAGCTCTTCGACGTTGACGTCCTTGAACGTGACCACCCGCACGGTCTTGACGAAGCGGGCCGAGCGGTAGACGTCCCACACCCAGGCGTCGGCCAGCGTCAGCTCGAAGAAGACCTCGCCGCCGGCCGAGCGGACCTGCAGGTCCACCTGGTTGGCGAGGTAGAACCGCCGCTCGGTCTCGACGACGTAGGAGAAGAGCCCGACCACGTCCCGGTACTCGCGGTAGAGCGCGAGCTCCATGTCGGTCTCGTAGTTCTCGAGGTCTTCAGCGCTCACGTGCCCATCATGCCCGGTAGCGAGGCGCCCTCGTGCACGGCGCCCGGAAGCCGCCAGCTGACGCGGTGCTGCGGGCTCGGCCCGAGCACCCGAAGAGCCTCGATGTGCTCGGGCGCCGCGTACCCCTTGTTCGCGCCCCAGCCGTACCCGGGATGCTCCGCGTCCAGCTCGACCATGCGCGTGTCGCGCTCGACCTTGGCCAGCACGCTCGCGGCCGCGACGGCGGAGCACTGCACGTCCGCCTTGACCTTGAGGTGCACCGCGGGGGTCGGTACGCGCTCGAGCTCAGCGGCCGGCGATCCCTCGGGGGCTGCGAAGAGATCGCCCTGCTCCGGCGCCCGGAGCCAGTTGTGCGAGCCGTCCAGGATCACCGCCTCGGGCCACCTCCCCCGTTCGTGGAGGGCGCGCAGGGCGCGCAGCGCAGCGACTCGCAAGGCCGAGATGATCCCCGTCTCGTCGATCTCGCCCGCGCTGGCGTGCCCCACCGCATGATCGAGGCACCACCGGCGGATCGGGTCCTGGAGGGCCTGACGTGTCGCCGGGGCAAGCAGCTTGGAGTCACGCAGGCCCTGCGGCGCCGTCCGCGTCGCCATCTCGACGACGACGACACCCACGCTCACGGGGCCGGCCAGGGCACCACGGCCCACCTCGTCGATGCCGCCGACGAGGCGGTGGCCCGAGCGCAGGAGCGACCGCTCGAGCAGGCGGGTGGGCGCCTTCTGGGTCATGACGATCCGGGCGGGACCGCGGAGAAGGTCGCTCTCGGATCGCGCAGGAGCGTGATGCGGTCCAGCGGCCACATGACGACGAAGGCCTTGCCCACGACGTCGTCCAGCGGAACCATGCCCCCTCCAGGTTCCCCCAGGTGCGCCCGGGAGTCCTGGGAGTTCTGCCGGTTGTCGCCCATCATCCAGAGGCGCTCGTCGGGGACGATCACGTCGAACCGGGACTGGCTCGGCACGCTCCCCGGCTTGAGGTACGGCTCGACGATCGGGACCCCATTCACGGTGAGCCGCCCGAGATCGTCGCAGCACGCCACGCGGTCCCCCGGCAGCCCGATGAGCCGTTTGATGAGGTGCTCACCCGCGTCCGGCGGCAACAGACCCACGAACGTCAGGACCTCGTTGAGCACGGTCCGGCCTGATCCGTCCGGCGTGGCGTCGACGGGTCCGAGCCAGCCGCCGGGGTCCTTGAAGACGACGATGTCGCCACGATGGAGATCGAAGACGCCGGGCGTGAGCTTGCTGACGATGACCCTGTCCCCCTCGATGAGGGTGTCCTGCATCGAGGCGCTCGGGATGAAGAACGCCTGAGCAAGGAAGGTCTTGATCAGCAACGACAGGATCAGGGCGCTGCCCAGGATGAGCACAGTCTCGCGAAGCACGCCCGCGGCGCCGGCGCTCCTGCGGGGCTGCTGGCGCCCCCCCGACTCGGCCGCCCCGCCCGGGTCAACGCTCACAGCGGCGCTCCTCAGCGTCCGGGGCCGCCGGCATCAGGCAGGCGGGGCCACACGATCCGGTCAGCGCGCGACCGTGGTGTCGCGCTTCTCCTTGATCTTGGCCTTCTTGCCGCGCAGGGATCGCAGGTAGTACAGCTTCGCGCGACGGACGTCGCCGCGCGTGACCACCTCGATGTGGTCGATCGTCGGGGAATGCACCGGGAAGGTGCGTTCGACGCCGACGCCGAAGCTGATCTTGCGGATGATGAACGACTCACGGACACCGTCGCCGGAGCGCGAGATCACGACGCCCTGGAAGATCTGGATGCGGGCACGCGTGCCTTCGACGACCTTGACGTGGACCTTCAGGGTGTCGCCGGGGCGGAAGTTCGGGATGTCGCTGCGCAACGACGGCGCGTCGACCGAATCCAAGATGTTCATGACTGCTGCTTCCCGCGCGTGCCACAGGTCACCCGCGAACGTCGAGGCGGGCGTGCCGCCGTGATCATCGGTCGTGGTGGTCGTGCGCCGGACCCGCCCAGTTCTGGTGGCTCCCCTGTGGCAGAGCCTCTCGAGT
This sequence comes from Actinomycetales bacterium, assembly GCA_024641895.1. GTDB lineage: Bacteria > Actinomycetota > Actinomycetes > Actinomycetales > JAHECE01 > JAHECE01. The sequence goes on along the minus strand of JAHECE010000135.1, from coordinate 2,377 downwards.
CTCGTCGCGCACGACCGGGCGATTCTGCCACACGAAGCCCCTCGACGTGAACGCGGGCGTCGGCCCGCGTCGTCAACCCGCGTCGACGAGTCCGCCGCCGGAGGGCGACATGCGACGGACCATCAGCAGGTCCTCCTGTGGCGCGTCGCCGACGCGGAAGGTCCGTCGCCCAACGGCGGTGTAGCCGTGGCGGCGGTAGAAGCGCTGGGCGCGACGGTTGCCGCGGTTCGTCCCGAGCCAGACGGCGGCGAGGGCGTGGCCTTCCACCGTCCGGGCCGCGATCCGGTCGTGCGCGGCCTCGAGCAGCGCGCCGGCCAGCCCCGTGCCCTGCAACCCCGGCACGACGTAGCACTTGCTGAGCTCGGCCGCCGGGCGCTGCGCGAAGGCTGCTGCGACATCGGCCGCGACCGGCTCTGCGTCGGCGGTCGAGGGAAGGACGACCAGGACGTACCCGAGCAGCCCGGGTCGCCGGGCGGCCGCTTCGGCGACCACGACCACGTAGCCGACCGGGTCGGCGAGGTAGCCGGCCCACCGCTCCGGTGAGAGGTGCGCCGCCACGAAGGCGGCGACGTCGGCGACCGGGACACCCGGTGGGCAGGCGAGCGGGAAGGTCGCGCCGGCCAGCGCCGCCAGGGCCGCCGCGTCGTCGGGCACCGCGTCCCGGACCTCGAACCGGGTCAAGCGGCCCTCGCCGCCGTCGACCCAGCCGCACGATGCCAGCGTGGCCTTGTCCGCCCGGTCGAGCGAACCCGGATCGAGACGGTCGAGCAGGTCGGGTCGCCGCGCGGCGGTGCGCTCAAGGCCTCGATCGCGCCGCCAGCGCGCGATCCGGCCGTGGTGACCCGAGCGCAGCACCTCCGGCACGATGAGCCCGCGCCAGTCCAGCGGCCGCGTGTAGACCGGGCCCTCGAGAAGGCCGGCCGAGCCGTGGGACTCCTCCACGAGAGACTCGGGGTTCCCGACGACGCCCGGCAGCAGCCGCGCCACCGCCTCGACCAGGACCAGCGCCGCAACCTCGCCGCCGCCCAGGACATAGTCGCCGATCGAGTACTCCTGCACCCGGGCAAGGCCGGCGGCGGCATAGTGCTCGGCCACCCGGGAGTCGATGCCCTCGTAGCGCCCGCACGCGATCACCAGGCGGGTGCCGGCCCCCAGCTCGTCGGCCAGGTCCTGCGCGCGGCTCTGAGTCAACGGTGCCCCGGCCGGCGTCGGCACGAGGAGGATCGGACGGGGGGGTTCCCCCGGCGAGGGGGTCGGTCCGTCCGTGGCGAGGACGGCATCGAGGGCCGCGCCCCAGACGTCCGCGCGCATCACCATCCCGGCGCCGCCGCCCACGGGAGTGTCGTCCACGGTGCGATGGCGGTCGGTGGCCCAGTCGCGCAGGTCGTGGACCTCGAGCCGCAGGAGGCCGTCGCGCCGCGCGCGGCCGACGAGGGAGAGGTCGAGCGGCGCCAGGTAGTCCGGGAAGATCGAGAGGACGTCGATCCGCACGTCAGCGCTCGTCCGTCTCGCCGGCGTCATCAGGCCCGTCCCCGTCGAGGCCGTCGTCGTCGTCCACGTCCTCGTCCACGGCCGGCTGCGCAAGCAGGCCTCCAGGGGGGTCCAGGACGACGCGACCGCCCGGGACGTCCACCACCGGCACGATCGCGCGCACGAACGGCACGAGCGACCGCTCTCCGGTGCGCTCCCGGACCACCAGGACGTCGTGCGCAGGCAGGTGCTCCAGCCCCTCGACCCTGCCGACCTCGGTGCCGTCCTCGAGCACCGCGGCGAGACCCACGAGCTCGTGGGGGTACCAGGCGTCCTCTTCGGCCTCGCTCGGCGGCCCGACGAGCGCCACGCCCGTCAGGGCCTCGGCGGCGGTCCGGTCTGTGACCTCGGCGAAGCGGACGTACCAGGAGCCGCCCTCCTGCCGCAGGCTGGTGACGGTGAGCGGTCCGGCTTCGGCCGGCGCGGTGCGCAGCACCGTGCCGGCGGCGAGCCGATCCCGCGGGGAGTCCGTACGCACGTCCAGGCGCAGGTCGCCCCGCAAGCCGCGGGGCGCACCGATGCGGGCCAACGTCAGGTCCACCAGATCTCCCGATGAGACGGCGCAGGCCCGGCCTGCAGCGCGTGGCGCACTGCAGGCCGGGCCGCAGGGATGGTCAGCGCCGGTCGACGTCGACGACGTCGACCCGCACGGGGCCGGATGGCGACAGCGCGGCGATCACGGTCCGAAGCGCGCGCGCGGTGCGGCCGTTGCGGCCGATCACGCGACCGAGGTCACGCGGGTGGACACGGACCTCGAGCAGCTCCCCGCGGCGCAGGCTCCGAGAATCCACCCGGACGTCGTCCGGGTGGTCCACGATGCCGCGAACGAGGTGCTCGAGAGCGTCCG
>JAHECE010000134.1 GCA_024641895.1 Actinomycetales bacterium | reverse complement strand
ACGCTGCCTGCGACATCGGGCGTCGTCCCAGGTAGGAGCGCCAAGTGTGCAGGTCAGGCAGTTGGGCGCCGTGGGTTCGATTCCCACAGGCGGCTCCGTTCTGATCTGGGGCAACGCCAAGGTGTGCAAGGTCGATGAGGACTTGGGCCGAGAACCGGCCCTTCGCGCGGGAATCCGCCCTTCTCCGCAACCCCCTGCTCCGCAACCCCCCGTGGGAGCTCGTTCCGGTTCGTCGGAGAGCGGGGGCGAACCGGGTAGCCCTGTCACCCGCGGCGTCACCTGCCCGACTCGACGCGATGGGCACTTCGTCACGCGGCCCTAGGCGAAGGCGAAGGCCGGCGGAAACGCGACCACCACAACGCCCGCCCAGCCGGCGTAGACAGGCAGGTAGCCGGTCTGCCAGCGCTCGAGCGCCGAGAAGGGGCGGCGCCGGCGGAGGAAGCCTGCGTAGAGGCGGGCCGACCACGCGAGGTTGACGAGAAGGATCAGGTTCAGCCCCAACGCGGCGAGCTTGTTGGGACTGGGTCCGAAGTCGGCGACCCGGCTGACCATGGCGATCAGGACCAGGAGGTCGACGACGAGAGCGCTGCCCACGAGAAGGACCTGCAGGCGGTCGAACGCCTCCGGTGGGGCGATCGGGTCGCGGGCCGAGACGGAGTAGAGCAGCAGGCCAAGGACCAGGACGAGGAGCAGGTCGAAGATGATCAGCAGGTCGCGCTCGATGTCGAAGCCGGTCCCGGTCCACGCGACGGCCACGAGGAACGCGACGAGCATGAGCGTGAACAGCGGTGTGAACACTCGGGTGAGGACGGGCGCCATGTTCTCCACGACGGACTGCTTGGCCTCGACCAGCCATGCCGCGACGACAACGGCGCCGGCCGCGCCGCACGGGACCATCCACGTCGCGACGAACTCTGTGAGGTCGAGGCCGATCGCGCTGAACGCCCCCGCGGTCAGGGCAGTGAGCACGCCACCACCGAGGGCGATGAGCGCGTAGTAGACGACCCACTCTCCGGTGAAACGGATGAAGTCCATGCGCCGACGTCGGGAGCGCCAGTCGCCCGCCGCGTAGGCCAGGCCGACGACGAACCAGAGGGCGATCGGGAGGTGGATGGCGACCAGCAGCTCGGTCGCCCCGGTCGCGGTGAAGGGGTACACGTTGGCCACCACGGCCGCCACGAGGAATGGGGGCGCCAGCAGCGACAGCGCCGCTGCGCCGAGCCGGCGCCTGACGGCGAAGTAGCCGACCAGCAACGGCAGCACGAAGAGGCTGAGGTTGCGCAGGTAGAAGCCTGCGTCGTCGGCCATGTCGAGTCCGGCCAGGGCGGGCAGCCTGATCGCGAGTGCGGCGCCGACGGCGAAGCCGAGCGCCACCGCGAGGTCTCGGGTACCTCGTCCGCCCGGCTGGTCCAGGCCTGGCGTCAGGACGAGCTGCTTCCACAGCCGCTCTGAGTGCTCACGCGCGAACTCCCGGGAGAGGACGTCGAGGCTGCCCAACCGCTTCACCGAGACGAGGAAGGCCTCGTCCTCCGACAGGCCTACCTGCTGGAGGTCGGCGACCTGGTCACGCAGGTGGTCCTCGAGCTCGGCGACGTCCGAGGGGTGCATCGCCTGATGGCGTAGGACGTAGGCGCGCCATTGGCCGATCTGGGCTTCGACGTCGACCTCATGGGTTGGTGCCATGGCCCTCAGGCCTCCCCGGTCCGGATCGTCGGTCCGTGGGACGCGGGAGCGGACGCCTCGTGCCAGATGGCGCGCAGCGCTTCGGTGACCACCGTCCACTGCCGCCTCTGCTCGACAAGCGCTTCTCGACCCTGCTCCGTGAGCAGGTACAGCTTGCGTTTGCGGCCACCCTCGGAGAGACCCCATGTCGCCTGCACGTGGCCGAGGCGTTCAAGTCGGTGCAGGAGGGGGTAGAGCATCCCGTCGGTCCACTCCATCCGACCGCCTGAGAGCTCGTGCACGCGCTTGCCGATGGCGTAGCCGTACGACTCTCCCTCGGCCAGGATCCCTAGCACGAGCGGCGTCGCGGACGCCGCCACCAAGTCCTTGCCGATGCGCATCGACGAACCGACCCTCTCGACTCTCGCTCAGGCACTATGCCTTGCAGTCCTAGGTATATACCTAGGACTGCAAGGGTCGCAAGGCGCTGGGCCCGGCGTCGACCGGACGAGTCCAACCCCGTGGCGTGGGCTTGGTTGCCGGCCTCCGCAGTCGTTTCCCGGGCGCCGGGGCGACACGCCCAGGGGCCAGGGCGGGGAGGGATTGGTGGCCGTATCATTCTGGCTTGCGACCGGATCTCGGTCAGCGCGCGACTCTCATAGTCGGTCGGGCCAGACGCGGCCCGCGGCGCCCTACACCACACGAAAGCGGGCCCACGATGTCCTTCTGGGAGATCATCTGGATCATCTTCATCAGCTACGTGTACATCGCGTACCTGTTCCTGATCTTCACGATCATCGCGGACCTCTTCCGCGACCACACAGTGGGCGGTGGTGCGAAGTTCCTCTGGATCGTCTTCCTGATCTTCTTGCCGTTCCTCGGCGTCCTGGTCTACCTCATGTCGCGCGGCGAGGGCATGAACGAGCGCAAGAGGGCTCAGCTGAGCGACCTCAAGGTGCAGCAGGACCGCTACATCCAGTCCGTCGCCTCGACCGGGCCCGCCGACCAGATCGCCTCGGCCAAGGCGCTGCTCGACTCAGGCGCTATCACCGCCGCCGAGTTCGACACCCTCAAGGCCAAGGCCCTGGCCTGAGGTCGTCCCGCCGATCGATGCGCGGCCCCGTCCGGGGCTGTCGCCCGTGACGGCACCACGCATCAGACGTCACGACGCCCACCACCGGACCATCCGGTTGGTGGGCGTCGTGGCGTCGTGGCGTCGTGGCGTCCCGTACCGGTCCACGTCGACGCCGCACGCGCCTGGCCCACTTCGTGAGGAGGCGCGGCGGAACACCGAGGCGCTACCCGCTCGCCGCGGACCTTGGGCGGTCGTAGGCTCGGGCACAGCACCGACTTCGAAGGAGCGCATTCTGATGCCAGACGGCAAGCCGAACATCCTGGTCCTGTGGGGCGACGACATCGGGATCTCGAACCTGAGCTGTTACTCGGACGGCCTGATGGGCTACCGCACCCCGAACATCGACCGGATCGCCGACGAAGGCGCCCGCTTCACCGACTACTACGGCGAGCAGAGCTGCACCGCCGGTCGGGCGGCGTTCATCACCGGTCAGAACCCCTACCGCACGGGTTTGACGAAGGTGGGAATGCCCGGTGCCGATCTGGGTCTGCGCGCCGAGGACCCGACGATCGCGACGGCGCTGAAGGACCTCGGCTACACCACGGGGCAGTTCGGCAAGAACCACTTCGGTGACCGGGACGAGTTCCTGCCCACCGAGCACGGCTTCGACGAGTTCTTCGGCAACCTGTACCACCTCAACGCCGAGGAGGAGCCCGAGGACGTCGACTACCCCGACCCGGACGAGTTCCCCGACTTCCGTGAGCGCTTCGGGCCGCGCGGCGTCATCCACAGCTGGGCCGACGGCCGGGTCGAAGACACCGGGCCGCTGACCAAGAAGCGCATGGAGACGATCGACGACGAGATCATCGAACCGGCGCAGAGCTTCATCCGCGACGCCGTCGAGGGCGAGACGCCGTTCTTCATGTGGTTCAACACGACGGGGATGCATTTCCGGACCCATATCGCCGACGAGATCCGTGGCCAGGCGGGGCGCTGGCAGTCGGAGTACCACGACGGGATGGTCGAGCACGACAAGCGCATCGGCCGGATGCTCGACCTCCTCGACGAGCTCGGCATCGCCGAGGACACGATCGTGCTGTACAGCACCGACAACGGACCGCACATGAACACGTGGCCCGACGGGGGCATGACGCCGTTCCGCAACGAGAAGAACTCGAACTGGGAGGGCGCCTACCGGGTTCCGTCGCTGGTCCGATGGCCTGGCAGGATCGAAGCGGGGACTGTCCTCAACGGCATCGTGAGCCATAACGACTGGTTCGTGACCTTGCTCGCCGCAGTCGGTGAACCCGACATCGCCGAGAAGCTCAAAGCCGGCCACGAGCTCTCGGGCACGTCGTACAAGGTGCACCTCGACGGGTTCAACCAGCTGCCGTACCTGACAGGCGAGACGGATCGGAGCCCTCGCCAGTACTTCTTCTACGTCTCCGACGACGGTGACCTCACCGCGCTCCGCTTCGACAACTGGAAGTTCGTGTTCCTCGAGCAGCGCGCCAGGGGAACGCTCCAGGTGTGGGCCGAGCCGTTCACCGAGCTGCGGGTACCAAAGATCTTCAACCTCAAGACAGACCCCTACGAGCGTGCCGACGTCACGTCGAACACGTACTGGGACTGGGTGATCAGCCGCGCCTACCTGATGGTCCCGGCGCAGGCCTTCGTCGCGCGGATGCTGACATCGCTCGCGGAGTTCCCTTCTCGCCAGGAGCCGTCCAGCTTCACCATCGGAAACATGCTCGAGAAGCTCAAGGCCGGGTTCCCTAGTTCGTGACGGGTCTCGCCATCGGCCGGGCACCGGTCGCTCGCGACGGGATGGTCTGGATACCCGGCGGGATCTTCCGCATGGGCTCCGACGAGCACTACCCCGAGGAAGCGCCGGTGCACCGTGTCTCGGTGCACGGCTTCTGGATGTCGACGACGACGGTCACCAACCGTCAGTACGCCGCATTCGTGGCGGCAACCGGCTACCGGACGGTGGCCGAGCGACCGCTGGACCCCGCCGACTTCCCCGGTGCCCCACCGGAGAACCTCCGGGCCGGTTCGCTCGTGTTCACGATGACCCGGGGCCCGGTCGACCTGCGTCACCTCAGCCAGTGGTGGACGTGGACCCCCGGCGCCTGCTGGCATCGACCCGAGGGGCCGGGCAGCGCGATGGGGGACAGGCTCGACCACCCCGTGGTGCACGTGGCGTTCGAGGACGCGCAGGCGTACGCCACGTGGGTCGGGCACGAGCTGCCGACCGAGGCCGAGTGGGAACGCGCCGCCCGCGGTGGTCTCGACGGCCGGACCTTCGTCTGGGGCGACGAAGCAGTGCCCGACGGCGCCTACCTGGCCAACTTCTGGCAGGGGGACTTCCCCTGGCGCAACTCGAGCGCCGACGGGTTCGCCGGGACCGCACCGGTCGGGTCGTTCCCCGCCAACGGCTTCGGCTTGTTCGACATGGCGGGGAACGTCTGGGAGTGGACCGGCGACTGGTACGCGAACGGGCACCCGGCCGATGCCGACAAACCCTGCTGCGTGCCCTCCGATCCGCGCGGGCCATCTCTTGAGGCGAGCTTCGATCGTGCGCAGCCCCAGTTCCAGATCCCGCGCAAGGTCATCAAGGGCGGCTCGTTCCTGTGCGCCGACAGCTACTGCCTCCGGTACCGACCGGCAGCTCGGAGGCCCCAGATGATCGACACCGGGATGAGCCACGTCGGCTTCCGGACCATCCTGAGAGGGGATCGACCCGTTGCTCGGTGAAGACCTGCTGCCGTCGTGGCGCGACGGCGTCGCCCGGACGGCGCTGGTGGAGTTCCTCGCCCGCGCCGATGAGATCCCGCCCGACGAGCGCATCGCCGTCTTCGACAACGACGGCACCTTGTGGTGCGAGAAGCCGCGCTATGCGCAGCTCGACTTCTTCGTGTGGGTGGTGGGCACGCTCGTGACCTACGAGCTCCAGCGGCGAGACGGCCGCCCGGTCCTGCTCCGGACCAGACATGTGGAGGGCGCGACGAACGAGGGGGCGGCCAAGATCCTCAACATCCAGGTCGGGCTCGGGCGCCGACCCGCCCTCGCCGCCGGCAACTCTCCGGGCGACGCGGAGATGCTCGAGTACACCTCGACCGGCGACGGGCCCCGGCTCGCCCTCCTGGTCGACCACGACGACGCGGCGCGCGAGTATGCCTACCGGAGCGAGGCCGCAACCTTCAGCGCGGCCGAGTCGATCACCGCTACCGCCGCCCGGCTCGGGTGGACTCGGGTCAGCATGCGTGACGACTGGGCCACGGTGTTCCCGGAGGACTGATCGTGACGAGTGCGGCCGGCGGCGACGAGATCGCCGAGTTCTACGACCGACATCCCTACCCGCCGCCGATAGACGATCTCGCAGACCTCGAGCGAGCGGGCAGCCCGGAGCGGCGACGGTTCGACCACCACCGGATCTGGCCGGCGCGCCCCGTCCAGGACTCCCACGACATCTTGATCGCAGGCTGCGGCACCTCGCAGGCGGCGCGGTGGGCGCTGCGGTACCCGCGGGCACGCGTGATCGGGATCGACGTGAGCAGGACGAGCATCGAGCAGACCCGGCGGCTGGCCGAGCGCCATGACCTGGGGAACCTCCAGCTCGTTCGACTACCGATCGAAGAAGTGGACGAGCTGGGCAGGTCCTTCGACCAGGTCGTGTGCACGGGAGTGCTGCATCACCTCGCCGACCCGGAAGCCGGGCTACGCGCGCTGCGCCGGGTGCTCGCCGCTGGTGGCGCACTCGACGCCATGGTCTACGCGCGCTACGGGCGGACCGGCGTCGGCATGATCCAGGAGTACAGCCGGATGCTCGGGATCCGACCGGAGGCCGCCGAGATCGACGACCTCGTGGCCTCGCTCCGCGAGCTACCCCTCGGGCACCCCCTGAGCCACCTGCTCCGCACGACCCGCGACTTCACGGACGACGACGCGCTGGCCGACGCCCTGCTCAACCCGCGCGAGCGCGCGTACACGGTCCCCGAGGTCTTCGCCCTCCTGGGGTCGGCGGGCCTGCGCTTCGGCCGCTGGAGGCTCCAGGCACCGTACCTGCCGCAGTGCGGTGCGCTCAGCGTTCTGCCGCACGGCCGCCGGATCGCGGGCCTGCCGATCGCCGACCAGTACGCCGCCCTGGAGCTCTTCCGCGGCACCATGGTCCGGCACGGCTTCATCGCGTTCCGCGACGACGAACCAGCCGTTGACGTGCGGTTCGACGACGACCGGTGGCGGGCCTACGTCCCTGTGCGATCGACCACCGCGGTCGCGGTCGAGGACAGGCTCCCGCCTGGCGCCGCCGCCGCGCTGCTCAACCGCGCCCACACCTCCACCGACCTGGTCTTCTTCGTCACGAGCGAGCAGAAGCGAGCCTTCGACCTCGTCGACGGGCACCGGTCCATCGCGGAGATCAGCGACGACGGCGCCTTCTTCGAGCTGCTGTGGCGACACGACCTCATCGTGGTCGACGCGTCCCGGGGCACGTCTGCGGGTCCCTGAGCCTTTCGGACGCGAGGGTGCCGCGCAGCCGGCGTCGCTACCCGGCGTCGCTACC